>CAMFIX010000263.1 GCA_945952425.1 uncultured Pseudorhodobacter sp.
TCCCATGACGAAATCGTCGAAGGTGAACCCCTCAAAGAGACAGGCACAGGAGGAAGCCTCCAGCCGATCTGCCTTGGCCGTCGTGATATAGGCCTGCCGCGCTGCCCCGCTGAACCGCCAGTCGGTGATCCCGTCCGGCAGGTCGATGGACTCCTTGCAGCTGCTGCCACCCCCCTGCCCCGCGAAGAGCCCGACGCCACGCCGCTGCATCTCGGTGAGCAAACTCAGCGCCCCATCGGCATCCTGCGCTCCCACCGCTTCCTGGGTCTTCGCCAGCAGGTCCAGATCGCTGACCGTGGTCAGATCCTCAGCCAGGGCGAGGTCCGGGACGAGGAAAAGGGCCATGAAGGCCGCGCTCAGAATGACCCGGTGCATCAGTTCGCCCCCGAATAGTCGAAGAAGGTCTTTTCCTTGGCCTGCTCAGCGGCCCAGTTCACGCCGGACTGCCCAGCTGCGAGTCCGGCTGCCGCGTTGAGCCGCCACATCTGGCCCAACATGTAGTTGGTTTCGGCCGCCATCCTTGTGTTGAGATCAACGCTGTCCTTCAGCGTCTCCTGATTGCCGATCTCGGCCACGAGGCCGTCGATCCGCGTCAGGCTCTCGCCCGCTTCGTCATAGGACATCTGCGCCATGCCCATGGCGGTGGCACTTGCCGCTGCGGTCGCCGCAATGCCCTTGTCCTGCGGGTTGGCGGAGGAGGAAAGCCCTGCCAGCTTTTCCGAGGTCAGCCCGGCATTTGCGAGCGTGTCCTGCATATAGGTCGCGGCCATCTTGTCGCCCATCGTGACCTGGCCATCCAGCAGGTCATCCATCAGGCTGTTGAAGTCGCCGAGCTCCAGCGACTTGGTGAAGCCACTGAGGTCCGTGATCTTCGCGGCCCGCGACCGCAGATCCTGCGCCGAATTGTACAGGTTCGCGATCTCGTTCAACCCGGAAATCGACCCCAGGATGCCCTTGAGGTTGGTGATCTGGTCGAGACCGTTTTGAACCTCTTTCTTCAGCTCCTCGATCTGGGCCACCTGGTTTTCGGCATCCTGCAGGGCGGCCTGCAATTGCTCGATGTTCTTGGCGAGGTTGGTGCCGTCGATCACCGGCACACCTTGGGCGAAGCTCTGTACCGCAAGGCCAAACACCATCAGGGCGGCCCCGGCCACCAGATCAATTCGCATGGGAATACCTCCAGAAATCCGTGTATTGCAGGGCCTCGGCCGCGTCCGAGAGGCCTTTGGCCGCTTCGACCTTTACCGCCCCGGCGCGGAGCCGGAGAGTCAGGCCCAGAAGCCGGGCGCGTTCGGCCAGCATGTAGGTGTTCTGGTCGACCGCCTGTTTCGAGGTCTCGGGCTTGGCCTCTGCGAGAAGCCCCGCGATCCTAGCCATGGCCGCCTCGATCTGGGCGCCGCCTTCGGTCGAATAGCCGACAAAGGCGGAAGACATGTTGCCCCATTCGGCACTGGCGCCTTCGACGCCATAAAGCGTGCCGGTCACGTCGGCGCCGGTGATCACAGCCAGATAGGCGTCATAGAAGCCTGAGATCCGACGGACATAGTTCTGGGTTTCTTCAAAGGGCGGGATGCCGCCGAATTTGCGGACATTGCCGGGGCCGGCGTTGTAGGCGGCGAGCGCTAGATCGACCCGGCCGAAGCTTTGCAGTTGCGTCGCCAGATAGCGCGCCCCACCGTCCAGGTTCTGTTCGGGATCGCTCGGATCGACGCCGAGATCGGCGGCTGTCCCCGGCATCAGCTGGGTAAATCCCCGGGCGCCCACGGGGCTGATAGCGGCGTTGTTGAAGCCGCTTTCCTGCTTCACCAAGGACTGCAGCAGGATGCGCCAGGTCGTGGGATTGAGCCCTGCCGCCTGCACGCCGGGATGGGTGTCATAGCGGTGCGCCGTGGCGATGATCATTGCCTCGACCGTGGCGCCATCGCCGAAAAGGCGCTGCGCCTCGGGTGAGGTCTCCGCGACGGGATAGGTCTCATCCGCCGAGGGGAAGTCCACCCCGCCCGTCTCGAAGCCGGAGATATCGGTGGTGCCCGTCGTGTCAGCGAGGAAGGCCTGATAGGCCGCGAGTTGCTCCGCCTCGATGTCGTTGAGCGACTTGTGGGTGTCGAGCTTCTCGCCCTGCTTCACGGCGTCCTGGGCCTGTTCCGCGAGCCGCGAGATCAGGTTCGACAGCCGTTCGCCGTCGATGATCGGCACGCCTTGCGCGGCGGCAAAGCCTGAGATGGCAACCGAAGTCAGGAGGCCCAAAACTAAGGGAGAGCGGAGCGCCATGGAACGGGTCAGTCGCTGCAGCCGGTGGTGTTCGGGGCGCTCATCGTGCTGACGACAATACGCGACCCATCTCCCTGAGTTTTCGTCGCGAAATACTTGCCTTCGGCGCGGAACTGGCCGTGGCAGGGCGAGACAGCCCCGGTCTCGACGCCATCGCAGGCGGAAAGGACGCAGAGCCCGAGGAGGAGAACAGCTATGCGGATCGTCTTGGTCGGGGTCATTTCATGTCCTTCCAGAAGTCAGGTTTTTCGCGCCAAGCAATGGGCGCGCGGTCCTCGCCGCTGCGGCCGCCGCCGAGCACGGCGAGCAGCGGGCCGAGGGCCGCGAGGTCCATGTTGACGAAGACAGAATCCCCGGCCGATCGCAGGAGCGCGAGCCTGAGGCCCCCGGTTGGGGTGCAGAGGAATTCGGCTTCCTTCTCGTTCAGACGCAGGATCCGGTAATCCTCGGGATTGGCCCGCGGGTTGGGATAGAGAAGTTGCGTCACCACGCTTTCCGCGATGATCTGGCCGACTTTCGACTGCGTCAGGTGCGTCGGCGTCTGAGTCAGCATCATCACCGCAGCGTTCTTCTTCCGCATGGTGACCAGCCAGTCATGCAACCGCTTCTCGAAGATCGGATCGTCGAGCATCTTCCAGGCTTCATCGATCACGATGAGGGTCGGACGACGGTCCTCGATCACACGCTCGATGCGGCGGAAGAGATAGGCCAAGAGCGCCGAGCGTTCCGTCCCGAGATCGAGGATCTCCGACATGTCGATGCCGACCACATCTTCGGCGAGGCTGATCTCGGAAGCCGCCCCCCGCCCGAAGAGCCAGCCGTAACGGCCCCCCTGCCCCCATTCCCGGACGCGCGAGACCAGGTCGCCCTCGTCATCGGTCGAGGCGACCAAAGTGGAGAGCCCGTCGAAAGTGCGCAGGCGCGCGTCGGCCCCGACGATTTGCCGAACTGCAGCATTGAGGCTGACGGTCTGCGCCGTCTCGAACCCACGCTGCCCGGCGAGGATGTCGCCCAGCCAGTCGGTGAGCCAGGCTGCGCCCCGTTCGTCAACCTCGGTCTGGAACGGGTTCAGGCCCGTCGCCTCGCCGATCCGGATCGCGGAATAGCTGCCACCCAAGGCGCGCACGGCCATCTCCAGGCCCCGGTCCTTGTCGATCACGAGGATGCGGGCATGCACCCGCCGCGCTTGGGCCATCAGGAAGGCCGTGCCGAGGGTCTTGCCGGACCCGGTGCGGCCCAGAACCAGCGTGTGGCCGGCGCTCGGCTCTTCACCCCTCGTGCCCTTGTCGTGGAAATTGAAGCGGTAAAGGCTCGAGGTCACGGTCGGCAATCCGGTGATCACCTCGCCCCAGGGCGACTGCGTCCTCGGGCGGCCTTCGGCAACCCGGTGGAGAGCTGCCAGATGCGCAAAGTTCTGCGCCGAAAGAAGCGCGGTGCGCGGGCGATAGGCCCAATTCCCCGGCGCCTGCGCAAACCAGGCGGCGCGGGCCGCGAAACTTTCGCGGACCAGCACCGCGCCGCAATCCTGTCCGGCACGCCAGACCTCAGATGCCGCTTCTTCCAGCTTTTCCGGGGTCTCGGCCGTGACCATCACGGTCAGGTGGTGCTTGCCGAAGACCTGACGGCCCGAGGCGACATTGTCCGCCGCCTCATAAAGCTCCTGCCGAAGCGTCTCTGCGGCGTCCTCGGAGGCCCGCATCTGCCGCGCCGTGCGCTTGATGCGCTCCTCAATCTCGTTGTTCCGCACCGGGGTGAAGCTGTTGGTGATGGTGATGTCGTAAGGCAGCTCCAGCGCGTCGAGCATCCGTGCCCAGGTTCGGGCGGGATAGCTTTTCACGCCGAAGATCGTCCCGTAGTGGCGCGTGCCCGAGGTTTCGATCTCGATTTGCTTGCCCTTAAAGGTGAACTGGCTGTTGGTCAGGCCTTCCGCCAGGAACTGGCCCCTCATCGGCACGGATTTGACCACCGGTTGACCAATCAAGCCGCCCAGACGGCCCAGCCATTCGCCGGAACTGACGGTCAGACGCCGGAAGCCCATGCCTTGGGCAACCCCGGCCAGAAGTCCCATGGCCTCATTCAGCCGTTCAGCCCGCGCGCTCATGTCATCGGCAAAGGCTGCTTTGAACAGTGCACCCATCAGGGGAAGGCGCTTCAACGCGGTTGGGCGCAGGATGACCGAGACCATCAGCACGCGGCGTTTCAGGTCGCGTGCCACAAGATGCGCTTGCCAGCGACGGTCGATGGCGGCGGCGAAATTGTCTCCGCCACCAGACGCACCCTTGGCATCGAGATCAGCATCGAAGCCTTTGAAATGCGGCCAGTCGGGCAAGGTCAGTTTCGAGACATGGAAACCAAAGCCCTCGCCCAATTGCCCAATCAGCCGGGCAAGCGAGGCCGGGACCAGGGAAAGTTCGCTTTCGTCCACGGTGAAGCTGTCGAGACCGTCGACCACGGCCGAGGCGATGAGATCGCCCTGCCGGGTCAGGATCAGATTGTCGGCCGGAGCCGTGAGCCACGGCAGATGCCGCGCAAGGGGTTCGGCGCCAAAGTCCTCGTCGCGAATTGCGGATTTCAGGGCCGGGCTGGTCGGAAACAGGGACTTGAGGTCAGCTGACATGTCTGTCGCCTCCGAAAGCCGCCCTGCCCCGCGTGCGCGGCGTGCGGGAGAAGACCACCGACACCACTTCGAAGAGGTTTGGATTGCGATCCGCCACGAACCAAAGCGCCGGATAGCCCACGAC
>CAMFIX010000264.1 GCA_945952425.1 uncultured Pseudorhodobacter sp.
GTTTTTCTTTGGGGGGGGGGGGGCGGGGGGGTTTGGGGGGGGGGTGACCGGGGGGGGGGGGGGGGGGGGGAGGGGGGGGGTATTTTTCTGCCCTGGGGGTGGGGGTTTTGGGGGGGGGGGGGAGGGGGGAGGGCGCGCAGCGGCCCAAGACATGCCTGTGATGCGAAACCGGACAAAATGCCACACATATCTCACGACTGAAATAAATCAATTTCCGGGAATAGCTCCTTTTGACGGTCACTTCCAATTGCGTGATATCTCGCTTGGCATGTTACGCTATCGAAATCAACAACCGCTTTCGAATGCAACATGCCATCCAAAGCATCTGCTGAAAGGCAAACTTGGACCCCGACAAGTTCAAGACACTGTTTCCCTTGCCCAGGCAAAAACGCGCAGTTAAATTTTTCGCGATCAACGGCTGACCTATACTCCCAAGCTTGCGTCCTCGGTAATGAAAAGAAGCTTTCGGCGATGATCAGACTTGTGCGATAAAGATACTCGCTCCCGACCCCGACATCTCTTGTGAACTCTAGTTCCAAGAAGTCGTAAAAAGCCTCTAGCATTGCGGCATCCTCATCCGAATCCGATTCATGCAAATGGTCTGCACCTATCGCGGATACAACGATCTCGGTTTTTGCGCGGTAGACAATGAGTGAGAAAAGTTTAGAACTCACCTTGGCTTCGCGAAACGCAAGAATTGGGTCGTTCACACAAGTATACAACACAGGGATACGGGGGCGATTCAATCGCCCCATTTTTACGGCGTTCGCAGGCGGTTCCCATGCATCCGATAAATTACTGAGGCACCTTAGAGGAGCAATATGGTCGTCGTCAGGAATCGCCCTAACGCGAAAGAATTTTGTGCCCGATTGAAAAGAATACTCATAGGTAGGAAAACTGAAATTTTGGGGAAAGGGCCCGGTGCAAAACACCTCAAAAATTCGAGAAACCAAGTCTGATTCGGAAAGGTATCGGTGATTTAGGCGTCTAAAGTCACGAATATTTCGCTGAAGTTTAAGAGGGGTCAGGCCGGGAAACCACTTGGACATGTCGTTCCCTCGTTCCTGACCGCACTATCTATCACTGATCCAGGAAACTCCGCAGCTTTCGGCTCCTGCTAGGATGCTTCAGCTTCCGCAGCGCCTTCGCTTCGATTTGCCGAATGCGTTCCCGCGTCACCGAGAACTGTTGGCCGACCTCTTCCAGCGTGTGGTCGGTGTTCATCCCGATGCCGAAGCGCATGCGCAACACGCGCTCTTCCCGCGGCGTCAGCGAGGCCAGAACCCGGGTCGTGGTTTCCTTCAGGTTCTCCTGAATGGCGGAATCCAAAGGCAGAATCGCGTTCTTGTCCTCGATGAAATCGCCGAGCTGGCTGTCTTCCTCGTCGCCGATCGGGGTCTCCAGGGAAATCGGCTCCTTGGCGATCTTCATCACCTTGCGGACCTTTTCCAAGGGCATCTGCAGCTTTTCGGCCAGCTCTTCGGGCGTGGGTTCCCGGCCGATTTCGTGCAGCATCTGGCGCCCCGTCCGCACCAGCTTGTTGATCGTCTCGATCATGTGGACGGGAATGCGGATCGTCCGGGCCTGGTCGGCGATGGAGCGCGTGATCGCCTGCCTGATCCACCAGGTCGCATAGGTCGAGAATTTATAGCCGCGGCGGTATTCGAATTTATCGGCCGCCTTCATCAGGGCGATATTGCCCTCCTGGATCAGGTCCAGGAATTGCAGACCCCGGTTGGTGTATTTCTTGGCGATGGAAATCACAAGCCGCAGATTGGCCTCGACCATTTCCTTCTTGGCCTGCCGCGCCTCTTTCTCGCCCTTCTGCACCTGGTTCACGATGCGACGGAATTCCGAGATATCGACGCCGACATATTTGCCGACCTCGGCCATTTCGCCGCGCAGCTCTTCGACCTGGGCGCGGCTTTTCTCGATCAGCGTCTGCCAGCCGCGGCCAGCCTTGGCGCCCATACGCTCCAGCCAGGTCGGGTCGAGCTCGTACCCCTGGTATTCGTCGATGAATTCGCGCCGGTTGATGCGGGCGGCATCGGCCAGTTTCACCATGCCGGAATTGATCGACATGATGCGCTTGTTGATGCCGTAAAGCTGGTCGATCAGCGCCTCGATCCGGTTGTTGTGCAGGTGCAATTCGTTGACCAGCACGACGATTTCCGAGCGGAGCTTTTGATAGGCGCTTTCGTCGGCAACCGAGAAGCGCGCGCGTTCGGTCATCGCGGCTTCCATGCGCTTGCGCTGCATTTCGGCCAGCTTGCCATAGTCGCGCGCGATAAGATCGAGCGTTTCCAACACCTTGGGCTTCAGCGCCGCTTCCATGGCGGCCAGGCTCATCGCGCTGCCGTCCTCGTCGTCCTCCTCGTCTTCGGAGGGGCGGAAGATCGGGTTGCCGTCGGCATCCAGCTCGGGCTCGGCGCTGGCGGGGCGACGGGCAGTGGGGGCGGCGGCATCGAGGTCAAGCCCCTCGATCTCGGCGCCGACCATGCCGTCATCGCCATCCAGAGATCGCCCGAAAGTGGCCTCCAGGTCGATGACGTCGCGCAGAAGAATCTCTTCGGCCAGAAGTTCGTCGCGCCAGATGATGATGGCCTGGAAGGTCAGCGGGCTTTCGCAGAGCCCCGCGATCATCGTGTTGCGGCCGGCCTCGATGCGCTTGGCGATGGCGATTTCGCCCTCGCGGCTCAGCAGTTCAACCGAGCCCATCTCGCGCAGGTACATCCGGACCGGGTCGTCGGTGCGGTCGAGCGTTTCCGACGCCGCCCCCACCACCGCGATCTCGCGCGAGCCCGAGCCGGTTTCGACCAGCTCGCCCGCCTCGGCGGGTTCGGCCTCGTCCACCTCTTCGCCATCGACGACGTTGATCCCCATTTCGGAGAGCATCGCCATCACATCCTCGATCTGGTCGCCCGAGACCTGGTCGGGCGGCAGGACGGCGTTCAACTGGTCGATCGTGACATAGCCGCGCTCTTTCGCATCGGCGATCATGCGCTTGACCGCGGCCTGGCTCATGTCGAGCGAGACATCGGGTTCGTCGCCTTCGGGCTTCACGTCGTCAGTGTCTTTGATGGCCATGGGCGCTCCAGAGGGTGCGAATCAGGGGGTGCGAATCATCTGGCGAATCATCGCCCCGAGAAGTTGTCATATCGCGAATCGCAGGAAGGGTGCAGGGGGGTGCTCAGCGCTTCTTTTCCCAGACCTTGCCGTCGATCAGCGCCTGCAGATGGTTGGACAGCGCCGTGCGATCCTCGCCCAGGTCGGCCGTGTCGGCGCGATGCGGCGTTTCGGCGCGGTGGCGGGCCTGGGCGGCCTGGCTCAGCCGCCAGGTGAGACCTTCGTCGGGCAGGCGGTCCATGTCCTCCACCGCCTCCGCGACTTCGCGGCGGGCGGCGCGGCGGGCGGCCAGCTTGGCGAATTCTTCGGCAAGACAAAGGGTGGCGAGTTCGGGGTCATCGGCATTCCGCACCGGGGGGGCGATCTGCACATGGGGACGGGCAAGCACGGCGTCAAGGGCGGCGCAGGCGGCGGGCTGGCGCGACAAGAGCCGGTCGCGGATGATTTCATGGGCGGGGTTCGACAGGTCCAGCCGCTCCAGGTCGGATTCGAAGCGATCGACCAGGCCCGGATGGGTGGCCAGGACGGCGAGGATCACCGCCTCGCGCAGCTCTTCGGTGTCCTGGTCGGAGGCGCCGACCAGGAGCGAGGCGCGGGTGCCGGCGGTGGGCAGCGGATCGACCACGCGCCTTTGGCCGCGGGGCTGGAAGGGCCGCGCCTTGGGACCGAAGAGCTCGGCGCGCAGGCGGCGGATTTCCTCGGTGTAATGCGCGCGGATCGAGGGGTCGGCGATGCGGTTCAGAAGCCCGCGCAGGGTCTTGTCCAGGCTCGCCTTGCGCTCGGGGCTGTCGAAGACGCGGCCCTCGATCTCGCGGCTCCAAAGCAGGCTGACCATGGGCTGCGCCTGGTCCAGCACGGTTTTCATCGCCCCGGCGCCCTTGGCCTTGATAAGCTCGTCGGGGTCTTGGCCGCCGGGCAAAAGCGCAAAGCGCAGGCCCCGCCCGGCCTCCAGCAGCGGCAGCGCCAGGTCGATCAACCGCAGGGCCGCCCGCACCCCCGCCTTGTCGCCGTCCAGAGCGATGATCGGCTCGTCGCTGATGCGCCACATCAGGCGCAACTGGTCTTCGGTGATCGCGGTGCCCAAGGGGGCGACGGCGCCGGTGAAACCCGCCTCCGACAGGGCGATCACATCCATATAGCCTTCCGAGACCACCAGGCTCTGCCCCTTGCCCACCGCCTCGCGCGCAGGGCCGAGGTTGTAAAGGTTGCGCCCCTTGTCGAAGAGGGGCGTCTCGGGTCCGTTGAGGTATTTCGCCCGGGCATTTGGGTCCATCGCCCGCCCGCCGAGGCTGATCGCCCTGCCCCGCCCGTCGCGGATCGGAAAGATGATGCGGCCGCGGAAGCGGTCATAGGGCGCGCCACCATCTTCCGGCTTGATGCAAAGCCCGGCCTCGACGATCAGCTCGGCCGCGATCCCCTTGGCGGTCAGCGCCTGGAAAAGACCCTGGCGCTGGTCGGGGGCATAGCCGATATGCCAGCGGTCCTGCGCCTCGGGCGACAGGCCGCGGCGGGCGAGATAGGCCCGCGCCTCGGCCGCGGCAGAGGTCTTCAGCTGCAGTCGGAACCACTTGACCGCCTCTTCCATGACACCCGCAAGCTCGGTGCGGCGGTCGGCCTTTTGCGCGGCGACCGGGTCGCGGGCGGGCATGGCCATCCCGGCCTCGCGCGCCAGAACCTCGACCGCCTCCATGAAGGAGAGATTCTCGCTTTCCTTGATGAAGCCCAGCGCGTCGCCCTTCGCATGGCAGCCGAAGCAGTAGTAAAAGCCCTTGCGGTCATCGACGTGGAAGGACGCGCTTTTCTCCTGGTGGAAGGGGCAAGGCGCCCAGAAATCGCCCTTGGCCTGGTTCGACTTTCGCATGTCCCAGGTGACCTTGCG
>CAMFIX010000265.1 GCA_945952425.1 uncultured Pseudorhodobacter sp.
CCGTCGCCCAGCGTGGCCGTCTCGGCCTCGACCCGGGCGCGGGGGGTGCCATCGGGGGCGAAGGTCAGGAAGGTCGCGCCGTAAAGCTCGGTCCCGTCCAGGTTGGCGCGGGTGGCGCTGACCACGGTCTGCCCGTCGTCGCCCCCCTGCCGCAGCCAAAGCCCGGCATCCGAGACCGACAGCACCGATCCGCCGCGCGACTGCCCTTGGCTCAGCGCATCATAGCGGCGCGAGGTGGCCGCAACCAAAGGGTCCAGCACAGAGATGCAAAAGGCGCCCAGGATGAAGGCCGCCAGCGCCGGTGCCGCCAGGATCACCAGCCCCGACCGGCCCGAGGCGCGGATCACCACCAGCTCGGACGACCTGGCGAGCCCGACGAACAGCGCAATGGCCGACAGGATCACGATCAGCGGCAAGAGTTTGTAGAAGGTCGCCGGCACGTTCATCAGCGCCAGCACAAGCGCCCGGGTCAGGGTCAGCCCCTCGTCCGAGAACTTGCGCAGCTCGTCCACCATGTCGAGCATCACCATCAGCGCGAAGAACCCCGCGAAGATGCGCAAGGTGAGCCACAGGAACCGCCGGGCGACGTAAAGATGCAGGACCATCATGCGGCCACCGCCTGCAGCCGGCGCCCGCGCCCCGCCCAGGCCAGGAGGCCAAGGCCAAGCGCCAGCCCCAGCGCCGGGGCCGCATAGGCCAGCATCCAGCCCTGCGCCATCTGCGCCCCCGCCCCCGTGGCCGCCGTGGCCAAGCCCTGCACCACGACCAGCATCACAACTGCCAGCCCGATCTGCCGCCAGAGGCCGAACCGGCTGAACCCCCCCACCATCAGCGCCGCAAAGCCGATCAGCGAGACCGCCATGGCCAGGAAAGGCTCGGCCAGCCGCTGATGCCCCTCCAGCCGCAGATCGGACGCGGTCATCCCCGTCTCGGCCTCGACCGCGGGCGTCGGCCACAAGAGCTCGGCGGTGGAAAGCTCGGCGAAACTGCGCCCCGTGCCCGCGACCCCGGTCAGCATCGCGCCGAGGTCATAAGTGAAATCGGCAAAGCGGGTGACCGACAGCTTGCGGTCCTTGTCCATCACCTGGGCCATGCCATTGACCATGATGAGCTTCGGCCCGTTCTGCCCGCGCAGGAACAGGGCGGAGGGGGCGGTATAGGTCATCGTCTCGACCGGGTTGCGGGCATCCGACAGGAAGATGTCGCGCAGCTCGCCCCGGTCGGTGATCTCGCGGATGTAAAGCGTGACATCGGGGCCGGGATGGCTGAAGACCCCCGCCTCCAGGAAGCGGGCCGTCATGTTCTCGGACACCGCCGCCCGCGCCGCATTCAGCGCGATCCGGCTTTGCGGCACCAGGACATGGGTCAGGATCGCAGCCATCAGGGCCACGATCAGCCCGAAGTAAAAGACCGGCCGCGCCAGGCGAAAGGGCGAAAAGCCGGTGGCCTGCATGACCACCATCTCGCTTTCGCCCATCATCCGGTTGGTCGCATAGACCGTGGCGATGAAGGCCGCGACCGGCAGAATCAGCTTGATGACCTGGGGCAGGGTCAGAAGCGTGAACTGCAGGAAGACCCAGACCGACTGATTGTCGCCGATCAGCTGGTCGAAGAGGCCCACGGCCTTGTTCACCCAGTAGACCCCGGCGATCACCAAAGCGAAGAAGCCGAAGTATTGCAGGAACTGGCCCAATATATAGCGGTCGATCCGTGGCAACATGGCTCTCCTTCGCGCCCGACACTAGCCTGAAGCGCGGCGGAGGAAAACTGCCATCTGGCCATTTCCTGCGCCCCGGCCTAGCCTCGCGCCAAAGCTTGCCCATGAGGAGCCCAAGATGACCGACGTTCTCTCTCCCGTCCTGATGACAGCCGATCCCGCCACGCTGGCCACCACGCCCGGACGGATCGTGGTCTTTGCCGAAGGCGAGGCGCCGAAATCGGCCTTGTTGCGGCGCATCGACCGGCTGACGCGGGGGATGCTGGCCAAGGCCATGGCGGCAGAGGCCTGGGCCAAGGCGAAACCGGGCGAGGGGGTCGAGCTGACCCATGCGCCGGGGCTTGCGGGGGATCTGCTGCTGGTCCGTCTTGGGCGGAAGTCGGGGGGCGAAGAGGTCCGCAAGGCCGGGGCGCTGATCGCCAAGGGCCGGGGCAAGGCCGATGTGCTGGTTTTGGCCGAGGGGCTGGGGCGGCTGCAGGATCTGTTCCTGGGGCTGATGCTGCGGGCCTATGACTTCGACATCTACAAGACCGGCGAGAAGACGGCGAAGGGCGCCGTCACGGTCTCGGTCAGCGATCTGGCGGCGGCGGAGGGCGCGCTTGCCGCCGCCCGCGCCGTGGCCGAGGGCGTGCTGTTCACCCGCGACCTGGTGAACGAGCCCGCCAATGTGCTGACGACGACCGAATTCGCCCGCCGCCTGGAAGGCCTGCGCGAGATCGGCGTCGAGGTCGAGGTGCTGGAGGAGGCCGAGCTGGAGGCCTTGGGGATGCGGCTGCTTCTGGGCGTGGGCCAGGGCTCGGCCTGCCCGTCGAAAGTCGTGGTGATGACCTGGAAGGGTGCGGAAGGGGCGCCTTTCGCGCTGGTCGGCAAGGGGGTCTGTTTCGACACCGGCGGGATCTCCATCAAGCCCGCGGGCGGGATGGAAGAGATGACGATGGACATGGGCGGCGCGGGGGTCGTGGCGGGCGTCATGAAGACGCTGGCGCTGCGCAAGGCACGCGCGCATGTCGTGGGGCTGGTGGGACTGGTCGAGAACATGCCCGACGGGCTGGCGCAACGGCCGGGGGATATCGTCCGCTCGATGAAGGGCGATACGGTCGAGGTCATCAACACCGATGCCGAGGGGCGTCTGGTGCTGGCCGACGTGCTTTGGTATGCGCAAGAGCGGTTCCAGCCGAGCGGCATCATCAACCTCGCGACCCTGACCGGGGCGATCATCGTGGCCTTGGGGTCGGAAAACGCCGGGGTCTTCTCGAACGACGATGCGCTTTGCGGGGCTTTCCTGAAGGCGGCCGCTGACGAGGCCGAGGGCGCCTGGCGGATGCCGATGGGGCAAGCCTATGACGACAAGCTGAAATCCCGCCTGGCCGATATGATGAACGTCGGCGGGCGCGAAGGGGGTGCGATCACCGCCGCGCAGTTCCTGAGGCGCTTCATCAAGGCGGGCCAGCCCTGGATTCACCTCGATATCGCGGGGGTGACGCTGGCCAAGGGCGACACGGGGCTGGCGCCCAAGGGGGCCACGGGCTGGGGCGTGATGTCGCTGAACCGCCTGATCGCCGAGGGCTATGAGGTCTGATGGGAAGGGTCTGATGGCGACCGCCGTCTTCTATCACCTGATCCGCGCGGGGCTGGAGGAGACCGTGGCGATGATCCTCGGCCGCGCGCTGGGTCAGGGCTGGCGCGTGATGGTGCGCGCGCCGGATGCGGGGCTGCTGGAGAGCCTGGACGCGCGGCTTTGGCTGGGGCCGGAGGAGAGCTTCCTGCCCCATGGCCTGGCGGGCGGCCCGCAGGACGAACTGCAGCCGGTGCTGCTGGGGCAGGGCGCGATTGCCAACGGCGCCAAGGGCTTGATGCTTTTGGCGGGCGCCGGGGCCGCCGAGGCGGAGCTTGCGGGGCTGGAGCGGGTCTGGGTGCTTTTCGACGGCAACGACCCGGCCGCGGTGCAGTCGGCGCGGGAGAAATGGGTGACCTTCACGGCCTGGGGCCACGGCGCGCAGTATTGGAGCGACGAGGGTGGCGCCTGGGAGAAGAAATCCGAGAAGCCAGGGCGGAGTTTGTGAACGATGGTTTGTATTATTGCGAATGAAGGGTTGGTATTTGGGGGAAGTGAAGGGGATTGGGCGCGGGGCTTCGATCGGGTGGATGGGTTTGTGAGTGATTGGTTGGGTATTTCGGCTGTGGGTTTCTAGTTTACGAATGATGAGTTGTAAAATTACGAATGATAGATCGGTAACAGGGGCCGAGGTCATGTCACGCCACGGAACCAGCGTCTTTAGGGCGATGAAGCAAGAGAGAACGCAGGCCAACGGTTAAGCGCAAAGCCTCGCCGGGTGATCCGCGTTGATAGAATACGAACGAACATTCCTAAATTTCGCTGCGTGATGCAGGCGACGCGAAGCCGCCCGCCCTCATGCTTGCTGAAGCAAAACAGTCATTCGCTATCCCTGCCCGCTAGCTTCCGGGCAAAGGGGGGCCTCGCCAAGAGGCTCGGCCCGCGCGGCGGCGGGGGCCCTTCGGGTGCGGAGCCCGCGCGCCAGGCTTGGCCCCGGCGCGGCAGGTGAACCGTCGCGGGCTTAGCCCCGCAGCCCCCGCGCCTCGGCCGCCAGCGCGGTGATCGTGGCCCAATCGCCCTTGGCCATCGCCTCTTTCGGCGCGACCCAGGAACCGCCGACGCAGAGGATGTTCTTGAGCCCCAGGTAGTCGCGGGCGTTCTTGAGGGAGATGCCGCCGGTCGGGCAGAAGGAGACCTGCGGGATCGGCGAACCGATGGATTTGAGGTAAGCCGCGCCCCCGGCCTGTTCGGCGGGGAAGAACTTTTGGACGGTGAAGCCCTTTTCCAGGAGCGCCATGATTTCGGAGGCAGTGGCGGCGCCGGGGAGGAGGGGCAGATCATGCTCGGCGCAGGCGTCGAGGATGCGGTCGGTCGCGCCGGGAGAAACGCCGAACGTCGCGCCCGCGGCCTTGGCGGCCTTGACATCGGCGGGGGTGAGCAGCGTGCCGGCGCCGACGACGCCGCCTTCGACCTGCGACATGGCGCGGATCGCATCCAGAGCTACGGGGGTGCGCAGGGTGACCTCCAGCGCGGGCAGGCCGCCCGCGACGAGGGCGCGGGCCAGGGGGGCGGCATGGGCGAGATCCTCGACCACGATCACGGGGACGACTGGGGCGAGGCGGCAGATCTCGGCGGCCTTTTGGGATTGTTCGGCGGGGGTCATGTCAGGCTCCGTTCTGGGGCCGCGCGCGGGCGG
>CAMFIX010000266.1 GCA_945952425.1 uncultured Pseudorhodobacter sp.
GAAGACGACTGGGAGAGCCCGACGCTGGGCGCCTGGGGCCTGGGCTGGGAGGTCTGGTGCGACGGGATGGAAGTCAGCCAGTTCACCTATTTCCAGCAGGTCGGCGGCCATGACTGCAAGCCGGTCTCGGGCGAGCTGACCTATGGGCTGGAGCGGCTGGCCATGTATGTGCTGGGCATCGACCATGTGATGACCATGCCCTTCAACGACCCGCAAAGCCCGATCCCCCTGACCTATGGCGACATCTTCCGCCAGACCGAGGAGGAATATTCGCGCCACAACTTCGACGGGGCCTCGACCGAGATGCTCTTCCAGCATTTCAAGGATGCCGAGGCGGAATGCGAGAAGCTCCTGGCCTTCGACCCGCAGGACGAAAAGTCGGGCAAGCGGATCATCATGGCCCATCCGGCCTATGACCAATGCATCAAGGCCAGCCACCTCTTCAACCTGCTGGACGCCCGCGGCGTGATCTCGGTGACCGAGCGCCAAGCCTATATCGGCCGCGTCCGCGCGCTCGCCAAGAAATGCGCCGATGCCTTCCGGCTGACGGAAGCCGGAGCGGATGCGACCCTTTCGGCAAACGGAGCGGATGCGTGAATGGCAAACTCGTCGCAGGGGGCATCGTGCTGACGGCGCTGATCGCCGGGATCGGCGGCTATTGGCTGCAGGAATATGCGTTCTATGCGCCCGTGGCCTTCACCCCGGGCTCCGAGATCGTGCTGACCACGCTGACCGGCCAGACCGAGCCCATCCCGGTCAAGGACGTCAGCGGCATCGACGCCAGCTCTTCGCCGCTGCGGTTCCGCGCCTGCTTCACCTCGGAAGTCTCGATCGCCACCCTGACCGAGGGCTTCAAGACCTATGACAAGCCGACGCCGCTCGTCGCGCCGCGCTCTTTCCCTTGCTTCGACGCCGGGGCCATCACCGAGGCGCTGACGACGGGCGAGGCGGTGGCCTTCCTCGGCCAGGCCGATGTGGCCCCCAACAGCGCCGATGTCGAAATCGACCGCGTCGTCGCGGTCTTCCCCGATGGCCGGGCCTATGCCTGGAACCAGCTTGCCCCCGGAACGGAGGAATAAATGGACCTTCTGATCGAACTCTTCTCCGAGGAAATCCCCGCCCGCATGGCCGCCAAGGCGCGGGAGGATCTGCGCGCCATGGTCACGCAAGGCCTGGTCGATGCCGGGCTGACCTATGCCTCCGCGGGCGCCTTCTCGACCCCGCGGCGCCTGACGCTGTCGGTCGAGGGCCTTTCGCCCGAAAGCCGCCCCGTGCGCGAGGAACGCAAGGGCCCCAAGACCGACGCCCCCGCGGCAGCGGTCGAGGGCTTCCTGCGCTCCACCGGCCTGACGCTGGACCAGCTGGAACGGCGCGAGGACAAGAAGGGCGCGACCTTCTTTGCCGTCGTGGAAAAGCCGGGCCGCAAGGCCGAGGCGATCATCGCCGAGGTGCTGGAAGCCACGATCCGCAATTTCCCCTGGCCGAAGTCGATGCGCTGGGGCAGCGGCCCGCTGCGCTGGGTGCGGCCCCTGCATTCCATCATCTGCCTTCTGTCCGACGAGACCGGCGCCCGCATCGTCGAAGGCGCCATCGCCAATGGCGACAGTGCGATCCCCTTCGGCAACACGACCGAGGGCCACCGTTTCCTCGCCAAAGGCCGCTTCCCGGTGACCTCCTTTGACGACTACGCCGTCAAGCTGAAGCGCGCCCATGTCGTGCTGGACCAGGCCGAGCGCGAGGCCGCCATTGCCCAGGGCGCCCAGAACCTGGCCTTCGCGGCCGGGCTGGAGCTGGTGCCGGACGCAGGCCTTCTGACCGAGGTCGCGGGGCTCGTCGAATGGCCCGTGCCGCTGATGGGCCGCATCGCCGAGGATTTCCTGCACCTGCCGCCCGAGGTTCTGCAGACCTCGATGCGCGAGCATCAGAAGTTCTTCTCGGTGAAGAACCCCCGCACCGGCCGCATCGAGGGCTTCGTGACCGTGGCCAATACCGAAACGGTGGACAATGGCGCCACGATCCTGAAGGGCAATCTGAAGGTGCTCGGTGCCCGCCTCTCGGACGCGCGCTTCTTCTGGGACAAGGACTTGCGGGTGGCCAAAGCCCGTTCTGGTGACTATCCCATGGGCGAGTGGCTCGAAGGCCTCAAGCCCGTGACCTTCCACAACAAACTGGGCTCCCAGGCCGACCGCATCGCCCGGATCGAGGCCCTGGCCCGCGAAATCGCCCCGCTTGTGGGCGCGGATGCCGACACCGCCGCCCGCGCCGCCCGCCTGGCGAAAGCCGACCTGCGCAGCGCCATGGTCGGCGAGTTCCCCGAGCTCCAAGGCAAGATGGGCCGCTATTACGCCCTGGAGGCCGGAGAGCCCGCCGAGATCGCCAACGCCGCCCGCGACCACTATTCGCCGCTGGGGCCCTCGGATGCCGTCCCCACCGAACCCGTCTCGGTCGCCGTCGCGTTGGCCGACAAGATCGACACGCTGACCGGGTTCTGGGCGATTGACGAGAAACCCACGGGGTCCAAAGACCCCTTCGCCCTGCGGCGCGCGGCGCTGGGGGTGATCCGGCTGGTGCTGGGGAATGGGGTGAGTGTTGGGCTGACCGAGGCTCTTGCCGGCCGACACCTTGCCTTGCTCGGTCAGTTCGCGGAAGCGGGAAAGCTTGCGCATTTCATCGCCCCGTCGCATGGTGGCGTGATGGTTCCGGGTTGGCACCGGATTGAGCCGACTGCGAACGCCCGTGACGCGGAGGGCCGCGCCTTCCTGTCCGAGTCCCTATCGCAACAGGGCCTCGCCCATGTCACCGGCGATTTCGATTTCGTGGCGACCGACAAACCTGCACCGATTCCGGAGGGGCTGACCCTGATCGGCACCGAGGGAGCCATCGCCGCTGACCTCCTCGCCTTCCTCCACGACCGCCTGAAGGTCTTCCTCAAGGACCAGGGCATCCGCCACGACGTCATCGACGCCTGCCTCGTCCTGCCCGGCAACGACGATCTGACGCTCCTGGTCAAACGCGCCGAGGCCCTTGCCGCCTTCCTCAAATCCGGGGACGGGCCGAACCTCCTGCAGGGCTTCAAGCGCGCCAACACGATCCTGACCCAGGCCGAGGCCAAGGACGGCGTCGAATACTCCTTCGGCGCCGAGGTGAAATTCGCCGAGACCGACGAAGAGCGCGCCCTCTTCGCCGCGCTCGACACCGCCGAGAAAGCCATCGCCCCGGCGATGAAGGCCGAGGACTTCCCCGCCGCCATGGCCGCCATGGCCAAGCTCCGCGCCCCCATCGACGCTTTCTTCACCGCGGTGCAGATCAACAGCGACAACCAGATCCTGCGCCGCAACCGCCTGAACCTCTTGCACCGCATCCGGGCGATCTGCTCGGGCGTGGCCGACCTGACCCGGATCGAGGGCTAAGGGGCCCTGCCCCTCGGCGCTGCGCGCCTCACCCCGGGATATTTGCGCCAGTATGAAAGCGAAAGCCCCGCAGCTTTCATACTGACCCAAATATCCCGGGGGTCCGGGGGCAGCGCCCCCCGGGGGTGCCGCCCAAACTCGCCCTGCCATCCAGCGCCCAACACTCCAAGCGCAGAGCGCCACCTGCACCTTACGCCTCCCCCCTTTCATACTTGCCCAAATACCTCTGCAGGGGGTCCGGGGGATGCAAAATCCCCCGGCGCGCGTCCCCCGCCCAAAACCCTTGGCGCAAACTCCCTTCCCCGCTATCCTGCGCGCGCAGCAGAAAGGCGCCGCAGTGCAGAAGCCCGAGATCCCCCTCCTCGCCGATCATGTCGAGATCACGCCCACCGCCTCGATCCGTCCCGAGGCGCATGGCTGGCGGGCGAAATGCCTGCAGCGGCTGATCCGTCTTGACCTGCCGGTGCCGAAAACCGTGGCCCTGCCCGCCCAGACCGTGCGCGCCATCGCCCAGGGCATCGCGCTGGACACAGCCGCGATCCTGCGGCTCTTCGGACCGGCGCCGCTCGTCTCGGTCCGGCCCTCGCCGGGCAATCCCTTGTGGGGCGGGCCGGGGACGATCCTCAATCTGGGCATGAACGCCGCCCGCCACCGCAGCTTGCGCGACACCCACGGGCCGGAGGCCGCCGATGCGCTGTACCTGCGCTTCGTCACCGCCTATGCGACCCATGTCGCCAGGCTCGACCCCGATGCCTTCCAGACCGGCCTGAACACGCATGACTCCCTGCGCGAGGCCCTGCGCGCCTATGAGCGCGAGATGGACGAGCCCTTCCCCGAAGACCCCGCCCGCCAGCTGACCGAGGCCCTGCGCAGCATGGCCCGGGCCTGGGAGGGCACTTCGGCGCGGCTTCTGCGCCAGGCCAAGGGGGCGCCTGCGGATGCGGCCCTGGGGCTGGTCGTGCAGGAAATGGCGCAGGGCATCGGGCCGGGGCTTTCGGGCGCGGGTGTCATCCAGTTCGTGGACCCCGTCACCGGAGAGCCGCAGGTCACCGGGCGCTACCTCGGCCAATCCCAGGGCCGGGCCGCGCTGCGCGAGCGCGATGCGCTTTACCTGACGCGCGATCCGCGCGGGCCTTCTCTGGAAGAGCTTTCGCCCGCAACCTTCGGAAAACTCATCACTTTCGGCACGGCCTGCCGCGCCCGGCTGCGCGAAGAGATGCAGATCGAATTCACCATCGAGGATGGGCGGCTGGCCATCATCGACGCGGTCAAGGTGCCGCGCTCGGCCCGGGCGGGGCTGAAGATCGCCGTGGCCCTGGCCGATGACGAGATCATCTCGCGCAACGATGCCGTGCTGCGGGTCGAACCGCGCAGCCTGACCGAACTCTTGCGCCCCCAGGTCGATCCCAGGGTTGCCCGCGACGTGGTGACCAAGGGGATCGCGGCCTCGCCTGGTGCTGCGATGGGGCAGCTGGTGTTCTCCTCGACCGCGGCCCAGGCCCTCCCCGCCCGGGGCGAGGATTGCATCCTTTGCCGGCGCG
>CAMFIX010000267.1 GCA_945952425.1 uncultured Pseudorhodobacter sp.
CGCCTATTGCACCGCCAAGGCCGCCGAAATTCACCTCGCGCGCCGCATGGCGCTGGAGGGCGCCCCCATGGGCATCCGCGTCAATGTGGTGAACCCGGATGCGGTGCTGCGGGGCTCGAAGATCTGGGCCGGCGAGTGGAGCCAGCAGCGCGCGGCCTCCAACAAGATCAGCGTCGATCAGCTGGAGGACCATTACCGCAAGCGCAGCCTGTTGCAGCGGTCGGTCTTTCCCGAAGACATCGCGGAGGGGGTCTATTTCTTCGCCAGCGACCTGTCGAACAAGTCGACCGGCAATTTCCTGAACGTGGATGCGGGCAATGCCGTGTCCTTCACGAGGTAAGTCATGAGCACCATTTCCCCCGACCTGATCGGGCAGATGAACGACAAGGCGCGGGCGGCGCATGAGGACGATTACGGCAGCCTGGGGCGGCAGCTCGCCCGGCGCGGGCTGGACATCGAGGCGGTGACGGCGCGGGCCGTCGCATGGTCGGTCGCGATCCCGACCTGGGGCGTGGGCACCGGGGGCACGCGGTTCGCGCGCTTTCCGGGCCTGGGCGAGCCGCGCAACATCCATGACAAGCTGGAGGACTGCGGCGTCATCCAGGCCCTGACGCGCGGCACGCGGACGGTTTCGCCCCATATCCCCTGGGACAAGGTCAGCGATTACAACGCGCTGCGGCAAGAGGCCGCGCAATATGGGCTGGGCTTCGATGCGGTGAATTCGAACACCTTCCAGGACCAGATCGACCAGGCCGAGAGCTACAAGTTCGGCTCTCTGGCGGCGGCGGACCCCAAGGCGCGGGCGCAGGCCGTGGCGCATAACATCGAGTGCATCGAGATCGGGGCGGCCCTGGGCTCCACGGCCCTGACAGTCTGGGTCGGCGATGGGACGAACTTTCCCGGGCAGCAGTCCTTGGGGGGGATGTTCCGCAACTACCTGGAGGCGATGGGCGAGATCTATGCCGCTTTGCCCCCCGGCATGGCGATGTTCATCGAGCACAAGATGTATGAGCCCGCTTTCTACTCGACGGTGATCAGCGATTGGGGGTCGAGCCTGATGGCGGCGCAGGCCCTGGGGCCGCAGGCGAAATGCCTGGTGGACCTTGGTCACCACGCGCCCAACACCAATATCGAGCAGATCGTGGCGCGGCTGATCCATGTGGGGCGGCTCGCCGGGTTCCACTTCAACGATTCGAAATATGGCGATGACGACCTCGATGCGGGCTCGGTCGATCCGTTCCGGCTGTTCCTGGTCTTCAACGAGCTGGTCGATGCGGAGGGGACGAAGGGGTTCGATCCGGCCTATATGATCGACCAGAGCCATAATGTGACCGATCCGATCGAAAGCCTGATGGGGTCGAGCGTCGAGATCGCGCGGGCCTATGTGCAGGCCTTGCTGGTGGATCGCAAAGCGCTGGCGGAGGCGCAAGGAGCGAACGATGTGCTGGGGGCGCATCGGCTGTTGAAGGCGGCCTACCTGACCGATGTCTCGCCGATCCTGGCCGAGGCAAGGGTCAGGCAGGGGGGGGCGCATGATCCGATTGCGACCTATCGGGCCAGCGGCTACCGGGCGGAGAAGGCGAAGGAGCGTCCGGCGGTCAAGGGCGCTTCCTCGGGGATCGTGTAAACGAATTTTCGCCGAAAATTCGGGAGTTGCGATTTTTCGGCGAAAAATCGGCGTCAGGCGGTGCGCTTCAGCCAATAGAGCGGGTGGGCGCTGAAGCCATGGGCGGCGGAGCCGTCGGGGAAGGAAATGTCCCAGTTCTCGGGGGTGGTGGGGAGCTCTCCCCAGGGCCCCCAGAGCTTGGCGATGATGGCGCGAATGGCGTCGGGACGGTGGGCTTTTTCCAGCGCCGCGAAGACGTAATGGTGCATGAAGGGCGAGGCGCGGGTGGCGCCTTGGCCGAGCGAGGCCGCGATGATCGTCTCGGGGTCGGCGTGGGTGTCGGTCAGGAGGAGGAAGGCGCGGGCGAGTTGGCTTGCGGGGGCGCCGCCCGGGCTTTCGACCCAGTCGGGGCCGAAAGTGTGGCGGATGGCAGCTTGCAACGCCTGGGCCTCCGGGCCCCAGGCGCCGGTCAGGCGGTGGGCGATCTGCAGCGCGTAAAGATAGCGCAGGTTGTAGGTGAGGTTCGGCTCGGCGCGGGACATCGGCGACCAGTCGAGGAAGAGCCTTCGGCCGGGTTGGCTGCGGATGAGGCCATCCCCAAGGTCGGCCTGGAAGCGCGCCAGCAGTTTGTGCAGCGTGGGGGCCAGGCGGGTCAGCGTTCCGGGCTCGGCCTTTGGGTGAGCCAGGTAAAGGTCCAGAAGCTCCACCCATGAGAAATTATAATCGGTGACGACATAGGCCGGGACGTCTCCGGGCAGGACAGAAGGAAGGATACCATCCGCCGTGGCACCCTCTGCCGCCATGTCCAGCGCGAATTTCAGCGGCCGGGGGTCGTCGCTGATCGCCGACAGCGCCATCGCCTCGGGCACCACATCGCCCAGCCACATCGAGCTTTCGCGCCAGATGCTGTCGACGAAACCGTCCTGAAGGCAGGTCAGGATGGTGCGGCGGCAGGTTTCCACCACCGGGTTCAACGCACCCTGGTCGGGATAGGGCAAGGGGGTCAGCGGGTAATGCGCGGTTCGGATGGCGACCTGGGGCTCGGCCTCTGACAGCAGCACCAGGTAACGCGCGCCGCGGGGGGTGAAGGGCTCCACCCGGTTCGGGCCCGGGGCCAGGGCATAGCGGTCGGTCACCCGCATCCGGCAATAAGTGGCGGGGTCGGAGATCAGGGGCAGGTCGCCAGCGAGCTTTTCGGCGTAAGAGATCAGCAGGGTGCCGGGGCCGTCGATCACCACCTCCGGCGCAACGGTCTGGCTGTGGCCGAGGTCATAGAGCGTCAGGCGCCCGGGGCCTTTGGTCTGGGCGACAGCGGCGCGGATCTGGGCATGGGGGTCGGAGGCATCGGGCAAGGGGGCGGGCAGGATTTTCCAGGGGGTCGGCGCCTCCATCCTTTCCTGCAACAGGGGCAAGGGGCGGGGGGAGAGGCCTTGCCACAGCGGCCCCTCGGGCGGCTGCAGGATGCGGGGGGCGGCGCCTTGCGGGGGCTCCGTCTGCCAGGGGGCGGACACGGCGCGGTCTTCGACCCCGGTGCCATAGATCGAGACGCGGGGGACCGTCTCGGCGTAACTCCGGTCGCGGACCACCCGCCAGGAGGTGTCGGATACCGCGCCCTCCATCCCCCCGATCCAGCCGCAGGCCGGGCGGCTGACATGGGCGAAATGGCTGTAGCCGGGGGAATAGATCTGCACCGCCAGGCGGTTCACGCCGACGCGCAGCGCATGGGAGATGTCGTGCTCGTCCCAGAAGACCCGGTGCGGCCAGCTACGGCAGGGGCCGCGGGCGATGTGCACGCCGTTGACCCAAAGCCGATAACGGTGGTCGCAGGCGATGAGGAAGCAGCCTTCCGGGCGGTCAAGCACGACGTCGCGGCGGAAGTTCAGATAGCACTCGGCCAGGTCGAACGGATGGTCCGACCCGATCCAGACGGCGCCGGGGGTCATCGCCCGGCCCCGCCTTGCTGTCCCGCCCTGCCCCTCACTGCAGCGTCCGGTATTGGCTGGCGAGCTGGTTCACCAGCCGATACGCCCGCACCAGCCGCAGCGGCGGGATATCCGGCTGGATGAAATGCCCGCCGTTGAAGATGAACCCCCCGCCCGGGGCATAGATGTGGAAACGCTGGGTGATATACTCGTCCAGCTCTTCGCCGTCGTATTTCAAGAGCCCGTCCACCACGTCGAGCGAGCCATAGATGGTGATCTGGTCGCCCCATTTCGCCTTGACCTCGGCCGGGTCGATCCCCGCGCTTTCCTGCACCGGATGCCAGGACGAAAATCCCATCTCGATCACGTCATCGACGATCTGCAGGATATAGCCGTCCGAATGCAGGTTCACCGGCAGGCCGAGGCTTTTGGCATGTTGGACGACGCGCATCGCATAGGGTTTGATGAGCTTGCGCCAGGCCTTGGGGTTGAAGAGCATCGTCCCGTTGGAGCCCCAGTCATCCGACAAAGTCATCAGATCGACGCCCGCCTCGACCAGCTCTTCGACCTGCACGCAAAGCCAATCGGCATAGCGGTCGAAATGGGCGGCCATCTTGTCGGGCTGGCCGCCAAGGTGCATCCAGCAATTCTCGATCCCGAGGAACGAGGACGTCCCCTCGACCATGCCCCAGACATGGGCCAGAACCGCGCGCTTGCCCTTGTGGTCGCGCAAAGCGGTGCGGATGTTCACCCCGCCGAAATCGTAGTTCCAATCCGAAAAGCCCAGCCATTTCGGATCGCGCGGGTCTTCCAAGGGCACCCCGGCCAGTTCGGAGATATCGAACCGCTTTCCATATTGGTTGGGATAGGGCATCAGCCCGACGAAGACATCGACGCCGAATTCCTCGATGAACTTCTCGCGCGGGCCATAATCGGCGGCCAGCCGCTCCAGGAATTGCTTCTGGTAAAGCCAGCAGTCGATCGGCGTGCGGTCGACGGGTTTGCGCTGCAGGGTGGCCAGCACCCGTTCCTGTCCGTTCATTCGTCTTCCTCCAAGACCAGCATGCGGCGCCAGTCGCCGAGGGAAACGCCCGCGACGAAGGCCGAGTGAAAGGCTTCCCAATGCACCTGCTCCCATTCCGGGATGGTGCCCTGGATTTCGGCCGGGCATTTCTGGATCAGCTCGGCATAGGCGGATTCCAGAAGACGATAGCCCGAGGTCGGTGACACTTTATAGCGCGGATGGGGGGCGATGAGGCCGTCCTCGACCATGGCCTGATCCAGCACATCCGACATCTGGTGCAACAGCTCCAGCTTGCGGGCCCAGGGGGTTTCGAGGCGCGGGGCCTCGTCGACCAGGGCGGCCAGGCGCGGGCCCATGCGCGGCAGGCGGTGGAAGGCATGGGTCAGCCA
>CAMFIX010000268.1 GCA_945952425.1 uncultured Pseudorhodobacter sp.
GTTCTTCTGCAATGCGGCTGCGATATCGGCCGGATGCTCGTCCGCAAGCCTTGTGGAAACCTCCTGGCTGCCGTGCTGCGAAAACAGACCGACAAGCTCGCGTACGTTATTTTCAGGCATGGGGCCTCCTTTCTGCAGGCAATTCGAGAAGGCCGTTCAGGCGGATTTCATGACCATGGAAGAAGGATCGTCAACCGCGATCAGCACCCTTCTGCCACACATCAGCGCTTTTCTGAACGCGTGGTTCGGCGAATCCACCCGCTCTTGGCTGTGGTTGAAAGCCGTTTGATGGGGTGCGGAAAGCATTCCCATATGGCTAAAGCGATCCGATATAGTTGATGCCCCCACCTTGCCCAGATCCAGAGGCTCGCCATCGCCGAAATCGCCCCGAGCAGCAAACCGCCGAGAATGTCGCCGGGATAATGGATGCCCAGATAGATTCGCGCGGCACCGACCGTCAGGCCGACGACGAAGATGGCTATTCCAAGCCGATATTGACGCAGAAGGATCAGCGTGGATGCATAAGCCGAAAAGACGAGGGTGTGATTGCTTGGAAATGATGCGCTTGGTCTATGGGACATCAATGCTTCGCCGAGTCCGGCAAGGAAGGGGCGTGGGCGATAAAAGCCCAACCCGATCAGATGGCTGGCCGTCAGCCCGCAGATGAGGGCGAGCAGCAGCGCAAGCGCTGCCTGTTTGTCGATATCGTCCCCCACGAGCCAGAGAGCCACCATGTGGATCGGAAGACAATAGATAAGGACTTTTGCGACGAGCTTCGCGGCCATCACAACGACTGTTGCCGCATCGGCGCCACCGTAGATCGCGGCGAAAAAGAAGGCATCCATTTCCCCTAACGTCATCACCACCTCCTTTCGACATGCCAAGCGGCGCCCCGGTCAAATTGACCGGGGCCTCTGTCCTGTTGATGCAGCTGATTGCGTATGACGAAGCACCAGGCTGCCTGAAGGTCTCTCCGGAAATGGCTGGAAGGTCAACAGTCAGTCGAACCTTTGAGCGCTTGGCAGGCCACCTTGTCATGGCGCGAAGCCCTTCGACTCGGCATCGAGTCTGGAAACGGCTCGACATCAGAGCTCGGGGGATTATGGTCGGGAAGTCCTCGTCCAGAGAAAGGCGCGGCGACAGTATGAATATCGTCTTCTCGATGGTCGAACTTGCTGGCATGATCGCGCTGATGCTCTGGGGCATCCGCATGATCCAGACTGGCGTTCAGCGCGCCTTCGGCGCCCGCTTGCGCGGATTTCTCGCAACGACCCTGGATAACAGGCTCTACGCTTTTCTCGCGGGCATCGGCGTGACCACGGTCCTGCAAAGCAGCACCGCGACCGGCCTGATGATGACCGGCTTTGCCGCGGGCGGCCTGATCGACCTGGTGCCGGCGCTGGCGGTGATGTTGGGTGCCAATGTCGGGACCACGCTGATTGTGCAGGTGCTTTCTTTTGATGTGACGGCGATCGCCCCGGTTTTGATTCTGTTCGGTTTCGTCATGTTCCGGCGCATGGCGGCCGCGCCACGGGACTTTGGCCGTGTTCTTATCGGGCTTGGGCTGGTGCTGATGTCCCTGCATCAGTTCATCACGCTGCTGGAGCCTTATGTGTACATGCGGGGCCTGCGCGCGCTGTTCCCGGCGCTGTCGGTGCAGCCGGTCCTGGCCATCCTGCTGGCTGCCGGGCTGACATGGGCGGTCCATTCCAGCGTCGCGGTGGTGCTGCTTGTCATGTCCTTCGCGGCCCAGGGCATGCTGACGTTGCCCACGGCGCTGGCGCTGATCCTCGGCACGGCGATCAATCCGCTGCTGGAGGGCGCGACAGGGAACGATCCCGCCGGCCGGCGGGTGCCGGTCGGAAACCTTGTCAACCGCTTGGTCGGCGTCGTGCTCGGGCTGGCGCTTCTGGGGCCGGTCAGCCGTCTGCTGACGGCGGTCGAGCCGAATGCCGCGCGCGCGGTCGCCGACTTTCACACGGCGTTCAACCTGGTGTCCGCCCTGTTTTTCCTGCCGTTTCTGAAGCCTTATGCTGGCTTGCTGCGCCGTTTCCTGCCTGATCGCATCGACCCGACCGATCCATCCCGTCCGCAATATCTCGATCCGGGAGTGCGCGAAATTCCTGCGCTGGCGCTGGGCGCTGCGGCGCGCGAAGCGCTGCGCATGACCGATGTGCTTCAGGACATGCTCGAAGGATTCCGGGACGCGCTCGACAAACCCGACCGCAGGCGGATCGGCGAAGTCAAACGTGCCGACGACATCCTCGACAGCCTGAACGCGGCGATCAAAACCTACCTCGTCACCCTCGATCCCGATGCGCTTGGCCGGGAAGATCGCCAGAGAGCGGCCGAAATCCTGACTTTCGTGACTAATATCGAGCAGGCCGGCGATATCGTGGACCGCAACCTGCTGGGGCTGGCCTCGAAGCGCATGAAGCGCGGCCTCGCCTTCTCGCAAGAGGGCAAGCAGGAACTGCTCGTGCTGGCCGACAGCCTGATTGCCAATACCCGTAAGGCTGCGTCGCTGTTCATGACGGGCGATGCCCGCACAGCGCGCATGCTTGCCAATGAAAAGGAGATTTTCAGGCAAAGCGAGGATGATGGCACGTCGGCGCATTTCGAGCGCCTGCGCGCCGGGCGCATCGAGGCGGCCGATACCAGCGCATTGCATCTCGACCTGCTGCGGGACATGAAGCAGGTGAATTCCCATCTCGTCGCCGCTGCCGCCTATCCGGTGCTGGAACGGCATCAGGCGCTCTTGCCGAGCCGTGTGAGCGTCGCGCAATCGTCGTGCTGATTGGACGGCGGACGAACCTGTCGGTTAAGTCGTTCGCTCTGAATTGTTCAGAGCGGACTCTTTAAAGGCCAAATAGCCTACTTCAGGGAGGATCACTTTTCAGAGGGCAGAACAAAGGCCGAAGACGAATGGCTCAACCAGAGCGCGTGGCCTTTCAACAAGCTCAAGAACTGGCGTCGCGTCGCAACCCGATATGACAAGACCAACGAATCCTATCTCGGGTTGTCGCTATCGCCGCAGTCAAACTATGGATACCCTTTGTCCACGAGCGCTAATTTTGCCCGACTGCCTGTTCCAGAATCCGGCGATAGCCGATCTTCGTCATCCACTTTGCACGAGTCAGATGGCTTTCCCAACAATGGCGTGTGCGGCTTTCGTCGGTCACCGGATCGCGGTGCAGCACGATTCGCGCCACCTCAGTCCAATCCGCACCTTCCGCGTCCGCGTCGAGCAGGCGCAGATAGGTCACGAAATGCTCTTCGTCGTAGATGGTGATGTCGGAGCCGGTCGGGGCTTCATCCTCGACATCGGGATCGAGTTCCGGCCTGACACGCATCGGTTCGCCTCCCTGTTCTTCTGGATGGTGTCCGCGGTGCGCCCCCGCAAACCATCCTTGTCACCCTGGTGATCGGGGAGTTCGAAACCGTACCAGACGGCCCCGTGGCCTTTAGGCGGGCAGCCCTGGACATAACGCCACGGGCTCCCCGACCATAAGGTCAAGGAGTGTGGTGCCGTTCTGGCTGGCACCAGCCACTGGTAGGGGTTTCGACGCCCCGGAGCAGTGCGTCTGCTCTGCGGCTAATCTATCCGGTCGGCGGCGGAAAGTAACGTGGTTTCTGAAGGCAAGAGCTAAGGGCGCTGCCCTCGCGCACCGCAAGAAAACTCTTCGGCCTTTCGCGGCATAAACGGCCCGCTCCCCGCAAGCGGGTCCCCTCCATTTATTCCACGGTGCCAAAGACTTATCTTGCGCCTTGCTACCCCGGTCTCGCCGACGGGCAAGGGTTCAGGAGCGGCGCTTCGCTTCTCTGAACCCGAAACTCGAAGGAGGAAAAAACATGACCGGCAATGCCAACACCCCCCGCAACGTGATCTTCAATGCCGATTGCATCCAGGCGATGCGCTCTTTCGACAGAACATCGGTGGACTTCATCCTGACCGATCCGCCCTATCTGGTGAACTATCGCAGCCGTGACGGCAGGACCGTGGCGAACGACGACAACGCCCGTTGGTTGCGTCCTGCTTTCAACCAGATGCACCGCGTCTTGAAGGATGGAGGTTTCGCCGTTTCCTTCTATGGCTGGAACAAGGTTGATTTGTTCATGGGGGCATGGAAGGCAGCAGGCTTCCGCGTTGTGGGGCATATCGTATTCCGCAAGCAATATGCGTCGTCGGCGAAGTTCCTGCGCTACCAGCACGAACAGGCTTACTTGCTGGCGAAGGGCAATGTTACCCTGCCCGAAAATCCCATCCCGGACGTGATCGACTTCCCCTATGCGGGCAACAAGCTGCATCCGACGCAAAAGCCGGTGGAGGCGTTGCGGCCGCTGATCGAGGCTTTTACGAAGCCTGGCGATCTTGTGCTGGACCCGTTCAGCGGCAGCGGTTCTACATTGGCGGCAGCGCAGCAGCTTGGCCGGGACTGGATCGGCGTTGAACTGGACAGCCGACACCACGAAACGGCCAGCAAGCGGCTTGCAGCCATGCAGCAGCACGGCCGGGCGGCGGCATAAGCCAGCCGCCGAGAGCGCCCGCTAGCATGGCGGGCGCCGCATCCCAACACGACACGGAAAGGATTTCGATATGCGCTGGATTGTTACAGTTGACCATCATGGCGGTTGCCTTGGCATGGGAGAGGATGCGGACGGTGTGCCCGCTCGTGGGAAGCCGGAGCAGGGCGACGCCCTGCCGATGGAGTTCCGGCTTTGCGGTGCGAGGGAAAATGTGCTGTTCGAGGGCCGTTGCGGCGACATTGACGCCGATTGGTGGCACGGCTTTGAGCCGTTGATCGCGACCTGGAACACATTCCGTTGCCGCCGCCTGCACTACCGCGGTGCCGGAACAAAAGAGCCTTGGCGCTCGTTCAAACAATCTTAACCTAAATTGTAACCACGGGGCCGGCAAACCGACCCCGTGACTTTTGT
>CAMFIX010000269.1 GCA_945952425.1 uncultured Pseudorhodobacter sp.
CGAGGCCGACTTCACCGAGGCCTTGCGCGCCGCCATGACGCCGCGGACAAGGGTGCTGTTCCTGTCGCATATCACCTCGGCGACCGCGATGCTCTTTCCCCTCGCGCCGATCCTGGCCGAGGCGCGGGCGCGCGGCATCCTCAGCGTCATCGACGGCGCCCATGCGCCGGGGCATATCCCCCTGAACCTCGATGCGCTTGGCGCGGATTTCTATGCCGGCAATTGCCACAAATGGCTGATGGCGCCGAAGGGTTCGGCCTTTTTGCACGTGCGGCGAGACCTTCAAGCAATGATCCGGCCGCTGACCGTCAGCCATGGCTGGACGGAGGACGGTGCCAGCCCCTTCGGCCAGGGCGCCTTTGTCGACCGGCTGGAGGTGCAGGGCACGCGCGACCCCTCGGCTTTCCTTGCGGTGCCCGATGCGATTGCCTTCCGCGCCGCGCATGACTGGGATGCCGTTGCCGCCCGCTGCCGCGTCATGGCGGCCGAGACCGGGGCGCGGCTGGCGGCGCTGACCGGCCTGGCGCCGTTGGCCGCCGAAGAGTTCCGCGCGCCGCAGATGTTCCCCGTCCGCCTGCCGCCCTGCGACCCGGTGGCCCTTCAGCGCACCCTGATGGCGCGCTGGGGGATCGAGATCCCCTGCTACACCTGGGGGGCCCATCACATCGCGCGCTTTTCGGTGCAGGGCTATACGACCCAAGGACAGCTTGACCTTCTGGTCAGTGCGCTGTCCGAGGTCTTCGGGCTTTAACCCCTCCCGGGATCGCGCGCCAAAAGCCGCAGGGCATTCATCGTCACCAGCACCGTCGCCCCGGTGTCGGCGAGGATGGCGAGCCAGAGCCCGGTGAAGCCCAGGACCGAGGTCACCAGGAAGACCGCCTTCAGCCCCAAAGCGAGGGCGACGTTCTGGCGGATGTTGGTCATCGTGGCGCGCGAGAGGCGGATCAGCGCGGCGATGTCGGTGACCCGGTCGCGCAACACGGCGGCATCGGCGGTCTCCAGCGCGACATCGGTGCCCGAGCCCATGGCGACGCCGACCGCCGCCTGTTTCAGCGCCGGGGCATCGTTGATCCCGTCGCCCACCATCATCACGGCGCCCATGTCGCGGATGGCGGCAAGCTTGTCCTCGGGCAGCATCTCGGCGCGGAAATCGGTGCCGAGTTGCCCCGCGATGGCCGCCGCGGTGCGCGGGTTGTCGCCGGTCAGAATCGTGGCACCGACGCCAAGCGCGCGCAGCTGGGCCACGGCCTCGGCAGCATCCGCGCGGGGCTCGTCGCGCAGGGCGATCAGGCCAAGCGCCTGGGTGTCGAACAGGACGGCGACGGTCTTGCCCTCGGCCTCCAGGACGGTGGCGCGGGCGGCCTGGGCTTGCGTCATGGGGGCGTGGCGCGGGGCGGAGAGGGTCAGGGCGCGGCCCTCGACCTTGGCCGCGACGCCCCGGCCGGGGAGGACGCGGGCGTCTTCCGCCTTGGGCAAAGCGACGCCCTCGGCGCGGCGCAGGATGGCCTGGGCCAGCGGGTGGCTGGCGCCGGTCTCGACCGCCGCGGCCAGGCGCAGCACCTCGTCCGAGGCCATGCCGAAGCCCTCGACATCGGTGACGGCGGGCTTGCCATGGGTCAGCGTGCCGGTCTTGTCGAAGGCGACTTGCGTGACCCCCGCGGCAACCTCGATCACCGCGCCACCCTTCAGCAGCAGCCCATGCCGCGCGCCAGTGGCCAGCGCCGAAGCGATGGAGGCCGGAACCGAGATGACCAAGGCGCAGGGGCAGCCGATCAGCAGCAGGGTCAGCCCGCGGTAGATCCAGGTTCCCCAATCGCCCCCCATCAGCGGGGGGATGACGATGACCAGCGCCGCCAGAGCCACGATCAGCGGCATATACCAGCGGCTGAAGCGGTCGATGAAACGCTCGGTCGGGGCGCGGGCCTCTTCGGCCTCTTCGACCAGGCGGATGATGCGGGCGATGGTGTTGTCTTGCGCCAGGCGCGAGACCTTGATGCGCAGCGCGGCCTCGGTGTTGATGGCGCCTGCGGGCACCGGCTCGCCGGGGCCGCGGGTGCGGGGCATGCTTTCGCCGGTCACCGGGCTTTCGTCGATGCCCGAGGTGCCCGAGACGATCTCGCCATCCGCCGGGATGCGGTCGCCGGGGCGAACGAGGACGATTTGGCCGATGCGGAGCCCCTCGGCCGGGACTTCGCGCGGGCCTTCAGGGGTTTCCAGCAGCGCGGTTTTCGGCACCAGCCGGGCCAGCGCGCGGATGCCGTCGCGGGCGCGGTTGGCGGCGACGCCCTCCAGCACCTCGCCCACGGCAAAAAGAAAGACGACCAGCGCCGCCTCTTCCGCCGCGCCGATGGTCAGGGCGCCGAGGGCCGCGATGGTCATCAGGCTTTCGATGGTGAAGGGCTGGCCGAAGCGGAGCGCGGCCCAGGCACGGCGGGCGACGGGGGCGAGGCCGATCAGGCAGGCCAGCGCGAAGACCCAAGGGTCGATGGGCCCGGGGATCAGGAACTTGACCGCGGTGGCGAGGGCAAGGAGCCCGCCAGAGAGCAGGACAAGCCGCCCCTTGGCAGTGCGATACCAGGGCAGGCCACGCTCGGCGGGGTCGTCGTGAAGATGCCCTGCGGCGCCATGGGGCGGATTGGCGGGGGCGGCGTGGTCATGGCCTTGGTGGTCATGGTCATGACCCGCATGATCGTGGCCCTCATGATCGGCATGGTCGTGGCCAGCGTGGTCATGATTATCATGGTCATGACCCTCATGATCCTGCCCGCCTGCTTCGCCCCGCAGCGTCGCGCCGTATCCCAGCGCCTTCACCACCGCCTCGACCTCCTCCGTCCCGGCCGCGCCCGGCGTCAGCCGTGCCTTCAGCCTTTCGCTCATCACCGTGACCGAGACCTCCGACACCCCCGGCAGCCGCGCCACCGCCGTGCGGATCTTGGTTGCGCAAGCCGCGCAATCCATCCCCGTGACCGCCCATTCGCGGCTTTCGCCCGTCTCTGCCATCATCGCCTCGCCTGCTCTGGACCTGCTTCGGCCCCTGATGTAATCCCTCTAGTGACTAGAGGTTCAAGGGGGTAAAATGCTGACGATCGGAAAAATCGCGCAGGCGACCGGGGTGAAGGTGCCGACGATCCGCTATTACGAGGAGATCGGGCTTCTGGCCGCGCCCGACCGCAGCCAGGGCAACCAGCGGCTTTACCCCAGGGCGGCGCAGGAGCGGCTGGCCTTCATCCGCCACGCCCGCGACCTGGGCTTCGCGCTGGAGGCGATCCGCGATCTGCTGAGCCTTTCGGACCGCCCCGACCAAAGCTGCGCCGCCGCCGATGCCATCGCCAAGGCGCAGCTGGCCGATGTGCGGGCCCGCATCGCAAGGCTGCAGGCGCTGGAGGAAGAGCTGACCCGCATGGTCGGCCAATGCGCGCATGGCGCGATTTCGGACTGCCGCGTGATCGAGACGCTGGGCAACCATGCGCTCTGCGCCCATGACCACGGCTGATTACTTGCGCAGCCAGTCCACCAGCTCGGGCACCAGAAGCTTGCCGTTCAGCTCGTCGTCGGACAGGTCGACGAAGGCGTCCAGGTCGCGGATGATGACGAGGCCGGTGTTCTTGTAGCGATCCGCGATGCGGCGCAGGAATTTGAAATCCACGTCATGCTCGCAGGCGCCCATGAAGAGGAAATAGACCTCGTCGCCCCGCGCCTCTGACGCCCGCAAAATGTCTTCGGTGCGCGCCGCATCGCTGTTCTCGCCATCGGTGATGAAGATGACGATGGAGCGTTTCTTCGGCCGCACGACATCGGCTTTCGGTGCCAGCCCCAGGAACCGGCTGAGCCAGCCCGCCTGTTCGGGCCGCGAAAGCCAGCCGAAATGCTGCAGGTTGCGCTCCAGCACATAGGAATAATCCGTGCCGCCTTTCCAGCCCGGCACCCGTTCGACGATGCGCTTCAGAACGAAGCCCTCGGCATCGCGCTCGGTCACGGTGCCGACGTGATGGGCGGTTCCGGCGCCGTGGCTGAAGGTAAAGACATCGACGGCGCGGTCGGGGTCCAGCACCATGCCCCAGGGCACCAGCCGCGCGACGAGGCGGCTGGTGGTGCCCTCTTCGTGTTCATGCTCGAACGAGCCCGAGACGTCGATGTCCAGGATCAGTTCGGCCTTCACATCGGCCCCCACCCCCGCCTTGTCGAGCGAGACGCGCAGCGCGCGGGCGGATTTGGTCAGATCGAGTTGCAAGGGCATGGGGTCACTCCGATCAGGGAAAGAGGGGAAGGATGGCGTTCAGGCGAAAGGCGATCTCGCGAGCCTCGGTGGGCGAGGGGCGGCGCATCAAAAGCCCAAGGCTCTCGACCCAGGCCGGCAAGGCGACCAGCGCGATATTCTGCACGGCAAGGATGAGGCGGGCGGGCAGCTCGGCCTCGGCCGCCAGCTGCAGGCGGGCGGCGCGCAGCTGGACCAGCGTGGCGCGCAGGCTCATCCGGCGGTCTTCGAAGCTGCGGCGGTGTTCGGGGGGCAGGTTGGTCGCGGCCCAATCGGCGGCCAAAGCCGCGGCCTCGATGCGGGTGTCGAGCGCCGCAAGCGCGTCAAGATGCGCCGCCAGCCGGTCGCGATGGGCGAAAAGCGCCTCTTGCCCCTGGGTCAAGAGGCGCAGAAGCAAGGTGATCTCGTCGCGCGCCGCGGCCACCTCTTCGGGCGTGTCGATCAGCCGCGAGACGCGCTTCATCAGGCGCTGGCCGAGACTCTCGGGGCCCGCCAAAGCCACGGGGTCGAAGCGCTGCAATATCTCGCGCAGACGGGCCAGATGGGCCGCGGTTTCCCGCAGGGGGGGCGCGTCGGCCAAGGCCCTGTCTCTTATACACATCTCCGAGCCCACGAGACTAGGCATGA
>CAMFIX010000270.1 GCA_945952425.1 uncultured Pseudorhodobacter sp.
CGAGATCTACACTGCATATCGTCGGCAGCGTCAGATGTGTATAAGAGACAGGTTGAACGTCTTCGGCGGCAAGATCACCACCCATCGGCGCCTGGCCGAAGCGGCGCTCGCCAAGCTGCAGAAGTTTTTCCCGGCCGCCACCGGCGACTGGACGGCGCGCGTCCCGCTGCCGGGCGGCGATTTCCCGCATGACGGCGTGGCGGCGCTGGTGGCAGGACTGCGCCAGACCCGTCCCTGGCTGACCGAGGCCTGGGCCCTGCGCCTGGTGCGGGCCTATGGGCGCGAGGCGGAGGAGCTCTTGCGGAAGGGCCCCGGCCGCGATTTCGGCGCGACCCTGTCCGAGGCGGAGATCCTCTGGCTGATGGAGAAGGAATTCGCCCGGACCGCCGAAGACGTCATCTGGCGGCGCAGCAAGCTCGGGCTGCACCTGACGCCGGCGCAGGTCGCCGAGATCGACGCCTTCATGCAGTCCCGCCCATCTGCGCCCTGAGCGCAGAGGCGGTTTCGGCCCAAAGCCCCTGCAGATCGCGGCGCAAGAGCCTGCGCGCATCGTCGGGGCGTTGCTTCGACATCTCTTCCGCGCGGCTGCAAAAGACCCGCAGCCGCGTCGCACCCAGCACCGAGGCAAGGCCCGCCGCCTCGTGGCAAAGCGTGGTGATATTGGCATCCTCTGCCAGCAGGCGTCCCACCAACCCATTGCCATCGTGAAAGAATTTCTCGGCCAACCGAGACAACCCCTCCGCCCCGACCGCGGTGCGCAGCTCGGCCAGGCGGGTGTCGTCGATCAGCCCCTCGGCCTCAAGCCCGCCCGACAACACGCGGATCAGGTTGGCGCCCGAAATCGGCTTGCTCAGCACATCGTCCATCCCGGCGGCGCGGATGCGGTCGAGATCTTCGGGCATCGAATGCGCGGTCACGGCGATGATGCGGCTGGTGCGCGAGGCGCCGTCCTGGCGGATCAGCCGCGTCGCGGTCAGCCCATCCATCACCGGCATCGAGACATCCATCAGGATGAGGTCGTAATGCCGGACCTGGGCAGCGGCGACGCCCTTTTCGCCGTCGAAGGCGAAGGTCACCCGCTGGCCGAGCCGGCGCAGCAGCTCGCCGACCACGGCGCGGTTGGTGGCATTGTCCTCGACCACCAGCACATCCATCGCGGGCATCGGCGCGCGGTCGACCGGGGCGCTCGGCCCCGCCGGTTTGCGGCCGAGGGGCAGAGTCAGCCGCAGCCAGAAAGTGCTGCCCTGGCCAAGCGTGCTTTCCACCCCGATCTCGCCCCCCATGGCCCGTGCGAGCCTGCGACAGATCGAGAGCCCAAGGCCGGCCCCCTCGCCCGTGCGACCGAAAGAAGGGTCGAGCATCACGAATTCGTCGAAAATCCGGGCCTGATCGGCTTCGGCGATGCCCGGCCCGGTGTCGGTCACGCTGATCTCCACCTGCCGGGCATCCGGCGCGGCGCTGACCCTGGCCTCGACCGTGATGCCGCCGACTTTCACGAACTTGATCGCATTCGACAGGAAGTTGCGCACGATCTGCCCGACCCGGAAGGCATCGCCCTGAAGGATCGGATGCTCCCCCGGCATGGCGAAACTCAGCCCGATGCGCTTGTCGTCGCAGATCGGGCGGAAGGTCTCGACCAGGCCGGAGAGATGGGCGTTCAGGTCGAAATCCTCGATCGTCATCTGCAGCCCGCCGCGTTCCAGCCGCGTGATGTCCAGCACGTCATTGGCATGGCGCAGCAGCAGCTGCGCGGAGTCCTGGGCCAGCGTGATGAAACGCTTCAACTCGCCCTCCGCCATGGCGGCGGCAATCTCCAGCGAGGCGATGACGCCGTTCAGGGGCGTGCGCATCTCGTGGCTCATCACGGCGATGAACTCGGTCTTGGCGCGACCGGCGGCCAGCGCCTGGTCGCGCGTCGCGGTCAGCTCTGCCTCGGCCGCGAGCCGGTCGGAAATGTCGCGCAGGAAGGCGATGAAGATGCGCCCCGATTGACCCCCGGCGGCAGAAATCGCCAGTTCCACCGGGAATTCCCGGCCCGAGCGATGCAGGGCAACCGACTGGATTCGCCCGGCATTCACCACGCGGTAGCTGCTTTGCGCCCGCATCCGGGCCATCCCCGCCGCATGTCCCGCGCGAAGCGCCGCGGGCACGATCATCTGGCCCAGTTCCTGGCCCATCACCTCGGCCCGCGGCCAGCCGAAGGTCGTCTCGGCCGAGGGGTTGTACTGGATGATCCGCCCCGCCTCGTCCGAGACGATGATCGCATCCAGCGCGCTGTCGATCGTCGCCTGCAGCCGGCGCGAGACCTCTGCCGTCAGCCGTTGTTCGCGCGCGGCAATCCGGTTCAGCCAGATCGCGGCCCCCAGCATCGCGGCCAAGAGCAGGATCGCCGTTCCCGTCGCCCAGGCCATCTGCCGCACCAGCGCCGAGAAGGCGTCGCGCTTTTCATCGCCAAGCTTGGCCAGCGCATCGACCATGGCGATGGAAATCTTGCGCAGATCGTCGCGCAGCGCCCCCAGCCTTTGGGTCATGGTGGGCAGGTTGGCGCGCAAGGTGGCGTCGGGCCCGTCGATCAGCGGGGTTTCGCGGGCGAGATAGGCGTTCAGGTGGGCGGCAAGATCCTGCGGCAGCTCGCCCAGGCCCGGCGCATCGTATCCCTTGCCGCCGATGGCATTCTGCGCGCGGCTGTAAAACAGGTCGTAACGCTTGCGCAGCTCTTTCAGCGGGGCCTCGGGCAAGAGCGTGTCGACGCGCACTTCCTCATCCAGGCGGACCAGGTCGACCTCCAGCTGCGACAGGTTCCAGTGCAGGTTGTCGCTCGCCTCCGAGCGCAGGCCCGCGAGGCTGTCGTGGATGCGCAGGCCAAGCGGCAAGAGCAGGCACAACGACATCACCACGACGCAGCCCAGGACCACGCGGGCGATCCGGGCCAGGCCCGCGAAACGGAGGAAGCGCGCGGGCATGCTCTCAGTCGGAGAAGTCGATTTCGGTCAGTTGCCAGATCGAGCGGGAGAAGATCTCTTCCGTCCGGAACTTGTCGCTTGAATCATAGGGATAGACCATCCAGACCGGCCCCTTGTCGCGCAACGACATCGGCTGGCCGTCCATCAGATATGCCAGGAGCGGCGCCTCGGCCCCGACATCGGCCAGCGGCATGGTGATCGTGTAATCGTTGATCGCCTTCAAGGTGATCGTGCCCCCCTTGGCGCCTGCCGCGGCGATCAGGTCTTTCAGCAGCACGCCCTTGAACTGCGGCTTGCCCGCCGTCCAGGTGGTCGAGGTGGTGAATTCCGTCTGCGGAAGGGCTGCGAGCTGCGCCGCATCCAGCTCCAGCGTGCCATCCACGTTGGTGGCCGCGATATCGCCCTTCACCGTGAGCAGCACATCTCCCTTGGGCGGCGCGAAATCGCCCGCCCAGGCGGCGCTCGTCATCAGAATCAGGCCGAAAAGGGCGCGCAAGACCCGCATCATCACCTCCTGCATGTCGGATGGAGGGCGGCGTCACGTCCCTCTCGGCCGGCAGAATCGCAGAGGCGGATTGCCAAATGCTGAAGATTGTCCCGGTCTCATGCGTTTTTTCGCCCGATCTTCGGCTCGGTCCCGGCCTTGATGCGTTCCAGGTTGGGCCAGTGCTTCCAGTAGATCAGCAGGGTCAGCAGCACGGCCAGCAGGATCATGTGGCCTTCGTGAAAGACGACCAGCCACAGGCTGCTCAGCGCCGCGGCGACCAAAGCCGACAGCGAGGAAATCCGCGTGATCGCCGCCGTCACGCCCCAGGTCGCACAGCAGGCCAGCCCCACGCGCCAGTCCAGCACCAGCATCGTGCCGAGGAAGGTCGCCACGCCCTTGCCGCCCTTGAACCCCAGCCAGACCGGGAAAAGGTGCCCCAGGAACGAGGCCAGCGCGGCAAGTTGTGCCGCATCCTCGATCGGCCCGCTGAACAGGTGGATCACGAAGCCCAGCGGAGTCGGATATTCAGGCGATGCCGTCAGCGCCCGCGCCAGCGCCACCGCGATCCCGCCCTTGCCGGCATCCAGCAGCAGGGTGGCCAGCGCCGCGCCCTTGTTGCCGGTGCGCAGCACATTGGTCGCCCCGATATTGCCCGAGCCGATCTTGCGCAGATCGCCCAGCCCCAGTGCCCGCGTGATCACGATCCCGAAGGGCACCGAGCCCAGCAGGTAGGACAGCACCGCCACGCCCAGCAGCACAGGCAAAGAGCTCTCGAAAATCGGCATGTCAGTTCCCGTATACTTTTTGACCCGCGACCCAGCTGCCCAAGACCTTACCCTCCATCCGCGCGCCGTCAAAGGGCGTGTTCTTCGACTTGGAGGCCAGCTTGAAACGGTCCAGCACGAAGGGCGCATGGGGGTCGAACAGCACCAGGTCGGCCGGGGCGCCGACCGCCAGCCGCCCCTGCGGCAGGCCAAGCCGCCGCGCCGGGTTCAGGGACAGCGCCCGCCAAAGCTGGCTGAGGCTCAGATGCCCGCCATGCACCAGCCGCAGCGCCGCCGGAAGCAGGGTTTGCAGGCCGACGGCGCCAGAGGCCGCCTCTTCGAAGGGCAGCCGTTTGCTTTCCTCGTCCGCCGGGGTGTGGAAGCTGGCGATCACGTCGATCACCCCCTCCGCCACCGCCTCGATCATGGCGATCCGGTCGTCTTCCGACCGCAAGGGCGGCGTCATCTTGAAGAAGGTCCGGTAATCGCCCACGTCGAATTCGTTCAGCGTCAGGTGGTGGATCGAGACCCCCGCCGTCACATCCAGATGCGCCTTGGCCCGGGCCAGCGCGGGCAGGCTGGCCGCCACCGTCACCTGGTCCAGGTGATAGCGCACCCCCGTCATCTCGAGCAGGCCGAGGTCGGGGTCCAGCCCGACCTTCTCC
>CAMFIX010000271.1 GCA_945952425.1 uncultured Pseudorhodobacter sp.
ACGTCGCGCCCGTCGATGGCCATGTTGCCCGAGGTCACATCCTCCAGCCCCGCGATCAGCCGCAAAAGGGTGGATTTGCCGCAGCCCGAGGGGCCGACGAAGACGACGAACTCGCCATCCTCGATGGACAGGTCGATGCCGGGGATGACATCCACTTCGCCGAACGACTTGCGGACGGATTTCAAAACGATCTTGCCCATTCTATCCTCACTTCACCGCGCCGAAGGTCAGGCCGCGGACGAGTTGCTTCTGGCTGAACCAGCCCATGATCAGGATCGGCGCAATGGCCATGGTCGAGGCCGCCGAGAGTTTGGCGTAGAAAAGCCCTTCCGGCGAGGAATAGCTTGCGATGAAGGTCGTCAGCGGCGCCGCGTTGTGGGTGGTCAGCTGCAGCGTCCAGAAGGCCTCGTTCCAGGCGAGGATGATGTTCAGAAGCACGGTCGAGGCGATGCCCGGCACGGCCATGGGCGTCAGGACATGGATGATCTCGCTGCGCAGGCTGGCGCCGTCCATCCGTGCCGCTTCGAGGATTTCGCCGGGGATTTCCTTGAAGTAGGTATACAGCATCCAGATGATGATCGGCAGGTTGATCAGCGTCATGATGATGACCAACCCCGTGCGGGTGTCCAGAAGCCCGAGGTTCTTGAAGCCCAGATACATCGGGATCAGCACCCCAACCGCCGGCATCATCTTGGTCGACAGCATCCACATCAACAGGTCTTTGGTCTTGCGCCCCGGCACGAAGGCCATGGCCCAGGCGCCCGGGATCGCGATGACCAGCGCCAGCACGGTCGAGCCGACCGAGATGACGACCGAGTTGAAGAAGTGCAGCGTGTAGTTCGACCGCTCCTGCACCTCGCCATAGCTGGCCAGCGTCCAGGGGCTGGACAGCATCTCGAAGGGCGATTTGATCGCATCGCCCTCGGCATGGAAGGACATCAGCACCGTCCAGAGGATCGGGAAGAAGATCAGCAGGCCGACCGCCCAGGCGAGCACCGTGGTCAGGGCCTTTTGTCCGTTGGAAACGCGGCGTGCCATGGGTCAGGCCTCCAGGTTCTTGCCGATCATGCGCATCACGAAGAAGGCAACGATATTGGCGAGGATGACGGCGATGATGCCTCCGGCCGAACCGCCGCCGACGTCGTAGTTCAGAAGGCTCTGGACATAGACGAGGTAGGTGATCGTGGTCGTGGCGGTTCCGGGGCCTCCGTTCGTCGTCACGAAAATCTCGGCGAAGACGGAGAGCAGGAAGATCGTCTGGATCAGGATGACGACGGTGATGGCGCGGGTCAGATGCGGCACGGTCAGGTAGATGAAGCGGCTCCACCAGCCGGCGCCGTCCATCTCGGCCGCCTCCATCTGCTCGGAGTCCAGGCTTTGCAGTGAGGTCAAGAGGATCAGCGTGGCAAAGGGCAGCCATTGCCAGGCGACGATCAGGATGACCGACAGCAAGGGCGCCTGGGCGAGGAAGTCATAGGGCTGCAGGCCCAAGCCCTTGGCGATATGGGCGAACATGCCGTTCACGGGGTTCATGAACATGTTCTTCCAGACCAGCGCCGAAACCGTGGGCATGACGAAGAAGGGCGCGATCATCAGGACGCGCACGATGCCTTGCCCCCAGAAGGGACGGTCCAGCAGCAGGGCCAGCGCGATGCCGCCGATGACGGTGATGAAAAGAACCCCCAGCACGATCTGCAGCGTGTGCAGCACGGCGCCCCAGAAGGCCACATCGGTGACGAAATAGTAGTAATTGTTGAACCCGGCAAAGCCCGTCAGCATCGGATTCAGCAGGTTGTAGTTCTGGAACGAAAACCAGATGGTCGCCAGAAGCGGCACGATCATCCACAGGAACAGCAGAAGGACCGAGGGGGCCACCATGATCCGGGCGGCAAGGCGGGAGTGCTGGGTGGCCATGAAAACCTCCGGCAAAAGGGCAGGGCGCGGTGTCGCGGAAAAAGAAGGCGGGGCCGCCCTTGGGAGACGCGGCCCCGCCGGATCAGACCGTTACTTGATGTAACCGGCCTTGGTCATGGCGGCGGTGGTGCTGTCTTGCGCCTGCTTCAGCCCGTCTTCCAGCGAGGTCGTGCCGGCCAGCACGGCCGAGAAGATCTGGCCGACTTGCGTGCCGATGCCTTGGAACTCGGGGATCGCGGCGAATTGCACGCCGACGTAAGGCACCGGGTCCACGGTCGGATGCGTCGGATCGGCCGAGTTGATCGAGTCCAGCGTCATCTTGGCGAAGGGCACCTTGGCATATTCCGGGTTCGCATAAAGCGAGGTGCGGGTGCCCGGGGGCACGTTGGCCCAACCTTCCTTGCTTGCGACCAGCGCCAGGTAGTCCTTGTTCGTCGCCCAGTCGATGAAGGTCTTGGCGGCGTCGACCTTCTGGCTGCCGGCCGGGATGGCCAGCGCCCAGGCCCAGAGCCAGTTGCCGCGCTTGCCCTTGCCCATGTCGGGGGCGAGGGCAAAGCCCACCTTGTCGGCCACGGTCGAGTCCTTGCCGGTCACGAAGGAGGCGGCAACGGTCGCGTCGATCCACATGCCGCAATGGCCTTGCTGGAACAGAGCCAGGTTCTCGTTGAACCCGTTGTTCGAGGCGCCGGGCGGGCCGTAGTTCGTCATCAGGTCGAGGTAGAAGGCCAGCGTGTCATGCCAGGCGGCCTGGTCGAATTGCGGCTTCCAGTTCTCGTCGAACCAACGGGCGCCGAAGGAGTTCGACATGGCGGTCAGGAAGGCCATGTTCTCGCCCCAGCCGGCCTTGCCGCGCAGGCAGATGCCATACTGTTCCTTGGACTTGTCCGTCATGGCCGCGGCGGCCTTCTTGATGTCGTCCCAGGTGGGCTTTTCGGGCATCTTCAGCCCGGCCTTTTCCATCAGGTCGGTGCGATACATGACCATCGAGCTTTCGCCGTAGAAGGGCGAGGCCATCAGGTGGCCGTCGACGGTCAGGCCGCCGGCGATGGCGGGCAGAAGGTCGGCCTTGTCATAGGACGCGGGCAGGTCGTCCAGCGGCACCAGCCAGCCTTGCTTGCCCCAGATCGGAACTTCGTAAGTGCCGATCGTCAGCACGTCGAACTGGCCGCCCTTGGTGGCGATGTCGGTGGTAACCTTCTGGCGCAGAACGTTTTCTTCCAGCGTCACCCAGTTGACCTTGATGTCGGGGTGCTTCTTGTAGAAATCGTCCATCAGGCCCTGCATGCGGACCATGTCGCCGTTGTTCACGGTGGCGACGGTGATCTCGGTTTCGGCCATCGCCGCACCCGACAGGGCGAGCAAAGCCGAGGCGCCCAAAAGGGCGCGCAGCGTTACGGTCATAGATGTCCTCCCATAGCAGCGATTGAGCATTTCATCGCTTGCCGGGCAATTACTCACATTAAGGGGTTTTGCGTCAAGCCCCATCCCACGCTGCAATTGCAAAGGATCAGAGCGCCAAAAGCGCTTTGGCCGTGGGTTCGTCGGTCACCAAGCCATTGATGATGCGCGATTTCAGCGCCGCAGCAATCGCGGCGGTCTTGTGGGGCCCGGCGGCGATGCCGATGGCGGGACGGTCGCGCCCGGGCTCGACCCGCACCCCGCCGGTGCGGCGATTCGTCCCGAAATCGAGGTAGGCGCCGGCCGAATCATAGACCCAGCCCGCGACCTCGCCCGTGGCGCCGGCGGCCTGCATCTCGTCCAGCTCTGCCCGCGTCACGAAGCCGTCCTTCAGAAGCGGCGCATCGTCCGACATCTGGCCCACGCCGACGAAGACCACATCCGCCGCCTGGGCAAGCTCGACCACGCGCTGCACCGGGGCCAGCGCATGGAAAGCGGCATTCTCCGCCTCGGAGGTCGAGATCACCGGCACCGGCATCGGGTAATGCGGCGCGCGCACCTTGTCGGCGATGCGCATGACGACGTCGAAAAAGCTGGCCGAGCCATCCGGCGCGATATTCCCGATCAAGGACACCAGCCGGTGCTGCGGCGCCTCGATCTCCGCCATCGCATCGACCATGCCGCGCAAACTGCGCCCGGTGCCCAGCGCGATGACCTTGCCCTCGGCCATGCGCAGAACCCGCTCCAGCTCTGCCGCCGCCGCCGGAGAGGTCGCCCGCGTCGCATCCACCCCCGGCCCGGCAAAGGGCGCGACCCGGGCGCGCGTCAGACCGAAACGGTCGGTCAAGGCGGCCTCCAGGTCCAGGCAGGCGCCGATCCGGTGCGACAGACGCACCTGGATCAGCCCCTCGGCCACGGCCCGCGACACCAGCCTTTGCGCCCGCTGGCGCGAGACGCCAAGCTCAGCCGCGATCTGGTCCTGGGTCATGCCGCCCAGGTAGTAAAGCCAGCCCGCACGGGCGGCTTCGTCATGCAGCGAGGGTTCTTCGGTCTGGGGCAGGCGGGCCATCAATCTCTCTCCAGCAGGGCGAAAAACCCTGCGAAATCCGTGAATTCCAGGGCGGCGCGGGCATCTTCGGGCGGCTCGGGCAGGGGGGGCTTCAGATGGCTGCCGCCGGTAAAGCGCCAGACCTCCATCCCCGCGGCAAGCCCCGCGCGCACCCCGTTCAGGCTGTCTTCGATGACCAGGCAGCGGCCCGGCGCCACGCCCTCTGCCGCCGCGACATGCAGGAAAAGGTCGGGCGCAGGCTTGCCCCGCGCCACCATCGAGGCGGTATAGACCCGCCCCGCGGTCAGGTCCGACAGGCCCGCGATCTGCAAACTGCGCTCGACCCGCCGCGGCGAGGACGAGGTCGCCACGCACCAGCGCCGCGGCAGCGCCTCCAGCACCGCTCGCACCCCGGGCATGACGCGCAAGCCCGTCTCGAAAGCCGCCAAGAGCCGGGCGCGGTATTGCTCTTCGAAGGCCGCATCCAGGTCCAGCC
>CAMFIX010000272.1 GCA_945952425.1 uncultured Pseudorhodobacter sp.
GCGCATAGCCCGCAGGCTTGTTCGGCGCCGAGGCCGGGATGGCGTAGAAGTCGGTCCAGATCTCGCCGCCGTCCTTGCCGAGAATATAGGCGATCTCGGGCATGTCGCGGTTCAGCTGCGCGCCGTCATTCGTCCAGCACATCGTCATCCAGGCATCGGTGGAGCGCATCGAGGGCTGGTAATCCGAGTTGATCGCAAAGAGATGCGGCTTGACCTCCAGGAGCAGCTTTTCGGCCTGCGCCAGGTCTTCGGCCTTGGTCGAGTTGAAGTCGAGCCCCAGGGACACCAGCGCCGAGCCGATCGTCGTCAGCTGGTAGTCGTGCACCATGGCCCGGCCATCGGCCTCGGCCATTGCTGCGGCAAAGAAATCCTTCCACGAGGTCAAGGGCTTGGTCAGCTTTTGCGTGTTCACCGCAAAGCCCGTCGTTCCCCAGTTCTTGGGCAGCGCATAGGTCGTGCCGTCGACCATCCCCTCATGCGTGAAGCGCTGGTTCTCGGTCGCGGGCGAGAAGTTCGGCACCTGCGCCATGTCCAGCGGGTCGATCAGCTTCAGCCCCGCATAGGTCGAGATCGTGTAATTGGTCGGCACGAAGAGCGACCAGCCCGCGCCGCCAGCCTGCAGCTTGGCCAGCATCTCCTCGTTCGAGCCGAAGACATTGACCTCCACCGCCACCCCGGTCGCCTTGGTGAAATTCTCGAAAGTCGCGGGGTCGTGGTAGTTCGGCCAGGTCGCAATCGCCATCTGGCTGCCCAGATCGCTGGCCATCGCCGCCCCCGGGAACCGCGCCAGAACGGTCGAGGCCAGGCCCAGCCCCGTCACCCCCATGAACTGCCGCCGCGAGATCGAGCCGCGCTTCCACCGCATGAACTCGGCCATGAAAGCTTGGGCGGTGATCGGCGTATCCTTCAGATCCTTGGTCATCTTCAGCCCTCTCTGTTGTTATGCGGGAAAGACCAGCACGGCGGCCGGGTCATGGGTCAGGCGCACGGTCTCGCCGGGCGCGAAAAGCTCGGTGGCGGTGCGGCGGTCGGTGGTGACGAGCAGATCGCCAAGCCCCGGCACGGCCACGGAATATTCGGCGGTAGAGCCCAGGAAGATGCGATGGGTGATGGTGCCTTCCAGGCCTTCCGCCCCGCGGGAGAGCTTGATCGCCTCCGGCCGCAGGGCGGCGATGGCGGGGCCTTGCAGGGTGGCGTGGCCGGGCAGGGCGCGGCCATCGGCGAGCGTCAGGCGCCCGCCCTCGGCGGTGACGGCGATGCGGTTGGTCTTGCCGACGAAATCGGCGACGAAAAGGTCGGCGGGGCGGTCATAGACCTCTTGCGGGGCGCCGAGTTGGCGGATGCGGCCCGCGCTCATCACGCAGACCAGATCGGCCATCGACAATGCCTCTTCCTGGTCATGCGTCACCAGGACGAAGGTGATGCCCAACTCGCGCTGCAGGGTCAGGAGTTCCAGCTGCATCTCGCCCCGCAGCTTCTTGTCCAAGGCGGCGAGGGGTTCGTCCAAGAGCAGGATCTTCGGCCGGTTGACGATGGCCCGCGCCAGCGCCACCCGCTGCTGCTGGCCGCCCGACATCTCATGCGTGCGGCGGGTCGCGAAATTGCCAAGCCGCACCATCTCCAGCGCCTCGGTCACCCGGCGGTCGATCTCGGCGGAGGACAGCCGGGGGCGCAGCTGACGCAGGCCGTAACCGACGTTTTCCGCCACATTCATATGCGGAAACAAGGCGTAATGCTGGAAGACCATGTTCACCGGGCGCTGATAGGCGGGCAGGCCGTTGACCACCTGGCCCGCGATCAGAACCTCGCCCTCGGAGGGCTGTTCGAACCCGCCGATCATCCGCAGGCAGGTCGTCTTGCCGCAGCCCGAAGGCCCGAGGATGGCGAGGAACGCCCCCCGCGGCACCGCAAGTTCGATGCCCGACACCGCCTCGACCGCGCCATAGCGCTTGGTCAAGCGGCGGAATTCCAGATCCGTCGCGGTCGCGGCCATGTCTACCCCCTGCTGCGCCCCGTTTCGGGGTCTTGGCCCTGACGATAGGCCTTGGCCCGGCTCCGCATATACCCCAAAAGTGGTATTCCGGGCGAAATCGCGGCGTGGGAGGTATATATCACCGCCGCGGCCCTCGGCCCTGCGCGCCCTTGCGAAAGATATAGGCATGACCGACCTGCCCGCCCTCTTCGCCGCCTGGTCCGAGACTTTGGGCCGCGGCAGCCTGCCCGATGCGGGCTTCGGGCGGCTTTTCCTGCGGCTGGTGCGGGCGCTGGCGCCGGTGGACGAGGTCGTCGTCTTCGCCTACCATCAGGACGCCCGGCCCATCGACCTGTTCAGCAGCTTTACCCCGCCGGATTACCACATCTTCGTCACGCTCTATCAGGCCGGGCCCTACCTTCTGGACCCGTTCTGCCGCCATGCGCGCGAGCGGCGGGCGGGGCTGTGGCGGATGCGCGACCTGGCGCCGGATCGGTTCTTTTCCAGCGAATATCACCGGACCTATTACGTCCAGACCGGGCTGGCCGAGGAGGTGGGCTATTTCGTCCCCGTGGCGGGGGCGACCGTCGTCCTGTCGCTGATGCGGCGCGAGGCCTCGGGGGCCTTCTCGGACGCCGAGCTTTTGCCCCTCGCCCAGGCCGAGCCCCTGGTGGCCGACCTGGTGCGGCACTACTGGGGCGGGGTTGCGGCGCGGTTCGGCGGCACGGCGGGGCCCGCGCCGGGGCCCTGGGCGCGGCTGAACCTGACCGAGCGCGAGGCGGCGATCGTGGAACTGGTGCTGCAGGGCCATTCGTCGGAATCCATCGCCTTGCGGCTGGGGATCACGACGGGGACGGTGAAGGTCCACCGCCGCAACGTCTATCGCAAGCTGGGGATTTCCTCGCAGACCCAGCTTTTGTCGCTGTATCTGGCAGAACGCGACTAGGGCCGCGGCACCAACGGCGGGGCGAGGTCGGCGGGCAGGGGAGAGGTGTAGGGCGTCTTCGCCAGCCGGACCGCATGTTCCGCCTTGGCCTCGGCCAGAAGGGCCGGCCTTTCGATCAGCCTTTGCGCCAGAAGCCCCATCGCCCGGGCCGCATGCACCATCCCCTTGTGCGCCGCCGGAGCCTTGCCCTGCGCCGTGATCTGCCACGAATGCCCCGGCGTGCCGATGGCGTGGCAGGCGACCAGAACCTCGGTCGTCGGCACCGCCCAGGTGACATCCGACACATCGGTCGATCCGATCATGACCTCGCCCCCGGGACGCAGCCGGGTGACGGTATCCGAAAGGGCGATATCGCGGGGTTCCTCGCCGATGCCCCGCCAGGGGGCCGCGAGGTCGGTTGGGCTCAGCGTCGCGCGGATCGCCGTCGCATAGGCGCGGTCGGCGTCATCGAAGGGCACGCCGCCGATCTCTTCCAGGACGGCATGCATCGCGCGGTCCATCACCTCGTTCACCAGGTTGTTCGAGACGGCGGAGAAGACCGCGGGTTCGACCGTCGTGCCGGTCATCAGGGCGGCGCCGCGGGCCACGTCCTTGACCCGTTCGACCAGCGCCAGCATGTCGGCCAGCTGCAAGGCGCGGATCGAATAGCGCACTTTCGCGCGCGCCTGCACCACGTTCGGCGCCGTGCCCCCGGCATCCAGATAGGCGTAATGGATGCGCGCGCCGTTCACCATGTGCTCGCGCAGGTAGTTCACGCCGACCGAGGTCAGCTCGACCGCATCCAGCGCCGAACGGCCGAGGTGCGGCGAGACCGCGGCATGGCTGGCCCGGCCGTGAAAGGTGAAATCCATCCGCGTGTTGGCGAGGCTTTCGGGGTCGTCCACCCGGGTAAAGCAGTCGGGATGCCAGGTGATCGCCGCATCGACATCGGCAAAGGCTCCATCCCGCACCATGAAGGCCTTGGCCGCACCGCCCTCTTCCGCCGGGCAGCCGTAATAGCGCACGCGGCCGGGGGTGCCAGTGGCCTCAAGCCAGTCCTTGACCGCGCAAGCCGCCAGCAGCGCGGCCGAGCCCAGAAGGTTGTGCCCGCAGCCATGGCCATTGCCGCCCTCGACCAGGGGCCGGGGTTCCGCGATGCCTGCCACCTGGCTCAGCCCCGGCAAAGCGTCGTATTCCCCGAGGATCGCGATGACCGGCCCCCCTTCGCCCGCCTCGCCCATCACCGCGGTCGGAATGCCGGTGACGGCCTCGGTGACCCGGAAGCCCTTGGCGCGCAAGACCTCTGTATGGGCGGCGCAAGAGGCGAATTCGCCGTAAAGCAGCTCTGGCGTCGCCCAGACCCGGTCGGCCAGCGCCGTCAGGTCGGGGGCATGGGCGTCGATGGCCGCGTGGATCGGATGGATGTTCTGCATGGGGGGCTCCGCTTTGGCGCCATGCTGGGCCGGGGCGCCCGCGAAGGCAAGGGGCGGAAAGCCGTTGAAACCGGGGGCCCGCGGGCTTACCTTGCCCCCAGGGCGCGGAATTGGCCCGCCCCATTTGTCGAGGCCGCCCATGTTGACGCTTGCGCTTGAGAAACCCGGGGTGAAGGCGCCGAAACTCAGCCTCTCGCTGACCAAGGGGGCGCGGTTCACGGCGACCGTCAGCTGGCAATGCAACGCCGCCCACCAGGACGACATCGACATCCATGCCCTGGCCGCGACGAACGACGGCGCAGGCGCCAAGGTCGCGGCGTTGGAGGATGTGCTGTCCACCTACAACACCACGCGGATGAACCCGCGCGGCGGCGTGCTGACCTGCGCCGCGGATGGCAGCTTTCAGACCCCGGACGGCGGGCTGCAGCATTCCGGCGACAAGCGCATCCAGAACAGCACCGAGACCATCGTCATCGACGGGGCGCGGCTGCGGGCAGGCGTGAACGAGGTGCCGATCTTCGCC
>CAMFIX010000273.1 GCA_945952425.1 uncultured Pseudorhodobacter sp.
TCGCTGCCCCCTACCTGCCGCGCCCGGCGGCGCACCGCAAGAGCGGAACCGGCGCGCAAGCGCCCCCATCACAACTGCGCCACCGCGACCTTCTGCCCCCGTGACGGCGCCGACAAAAGCCGCTACATCCTGACCCATGTTCGGGATCGACATCATGGATGCGGGGCTTCTGCCGGCCGCGATGGTGGCCTTGGCGGCGGGGGTCTTGTCCTTCCTGTCGCCTTGCGTGCTGCCCATCGTGCCGCCCTACCTCGCCTATATGTCCGGCATCAGCGTCGGAGAGATGCGCCAGGGCCGCTCGGCCCTCTTGGCGGCGGCCTTCTTCGTGCTGGGGCTCTCGACCGTTTTCCTTTTGATGGGCGCGGCCTCTTCGGCCTTCGGGGCGTTCTTCCTCGCCAAGGCGCAGCTTTTCGCGACGCTTTCGGCGCTGGTCGTGATGGGCTTCGGGCTGCATTTCCTCGGCATCCTGCGCATGCCCTTCCTGATGCAGGAATTCCGCGTCGATGCCGGCGACAAGGGCGGCTCGGCCTTCGGCGCCTATGTGCTGGGCCTGGCCTTCGCCTTCGGCTGGACGCCCTGCATCGGCCCGCAGCTGGGCGCCATCCTGACCATCGCGGCGCAACAGGGCAATGTCGGACGCGGCACGGCGCTCTTGGCGGTTTACGCGCTCGGCCTCGGCATCCCCTTCCTGCTGGTCGCGGCCTTCTTCCCCCGGCTCTCGGGCGCGCTGGCCTTCTTCAAGCGCCACATGGCCGCCATCGAGCGGCTGATGGGCCTCCTGCTCTGGACCATCGGGCTGATGATGCTGACCGGCGGCTTCAGCCAGTTCTCCTATTGGCTGCTGGAGCACCTGCCGGCGCTCGGCGCCCTCGGCTGACCCCCGCGCCACCGAAAAATTTTCGCAGAAAATTTTTGGGCCCGCCCGCGCCCTTGAAATTCCGCATTCCCCGGCGAGAATGCCCGCGATGAGCGATCTCCCCACACCAGGCAACCTTGAACCGGCCTTCCGGCGCAAGGTCTTCTACATCCCGGGTTACGACCCGATCCATCCGCGCCGCTACCGCGAGCTTTACCGGGCCGAGGGGCGGGCCCAGGCCGCGATCTCGGGCTATTCCTTGACCCTGCAACCGCGCAAGACCAGCGGCCCCTATGGCTGGCGGGTGCGGGCCGAGATCGCGGGGGCCATCACCGAGGCCGAGGTCGAGATCCTCGTCTGGTCCGACCTCGTCCGCGCCTCGATGGAGACGGGGATTGTCGGCACCTACCTGCAGCTCTTGCGCACCGCCGGGGCCTATATCTTCACCGGCGCGCTCTTCCGGCTGATGCGGCTGCGCAAGGGGCCGATGATCGCAGCCCTTTACCCCATCGGGATGCTGCTGGTGCAGCTGGCGCTGGCGCTGGCCGCGGCCGGGGCACTTTATGCGCTCGGCGCCTGGATTCACCCGCTGGTCGGCGCCTTTCTCGGCCTGCCTGCGATCCCCTTCGTGCTGCGCGCCTTCCGGCGCCTCGACAACCGGCTTTACGCCTATTACCTGATGCACGATTACGCCTATTCCGCGCAAAGCCTCGGCGCCAACCCGCCCGCGCTCGAAACCCGGATGGCCGATTTCACCCGGCGCCTGCGCGAAGCGATGAGCGACTGCGACGAGCTGCTGGTCGTCGGCCATTCCTCGGGCGCGCATCTCGCCGTCTCGATCCTCTCCGACCTGATCCGCGGCGGCCTGCCGGAGCCCCGCCCCGCGCTGGCGCTCCTGACGCTTGGCCAGGTCGTGCCCATGGTGTCCTTCCTGCCTCGCGCCAACCGGCTGCGGGCCGACCTCGCCTTTCTCTCCGCCCGACCAGAGGTCACTTGGGTCGATGTCACCGCCCCCGGCGACGGCTGCGCCTTTGCGCTCTGCGACCCGGTGGGCGTGACGGGCGTCGCGCCCGCGGGCAAGCTCTGGCCCCTGGTGATCTCCGCCGCCTTCACCCAGACGCTCTCGCCCGAGACCTGGACCAAGCTCCGCTGGCGGTTTTTCCGCCTGCATTTCCAGTATCTTTGCGCCTTTGACCGGCCCGGCGACTACGACTACTTCCAGATCACCGCCGGGCCGATCCCCCTGGCCCAGCGCTACGCAGGCCGCCCGCCCTCGAAATCCCGCATCGAGCGGCCCCTCTCCGGCTGGCGCAGCACATGATCCCGCCGAAGCCCCCCGCCCGCCCCGACCGCGTCTCGCTGCTGCGCTATCTGCAGCTCTTCCGCGCCGATATCCTCTCGGCCCAGCCCGCGCGGCTTTACCGCGCCTGGATGGCCGAGTTCCGCACGCCCTTCTTCCGCAGCTATATGGTCAACGATCCGGCCCTGATCGCCCGCGTCCTGACCGAGCGCCCCGACGACTTCCCGAAATCGCTGCGCATCGCCGAGGGGCTCAGGCCCCTGCTCGGCAATTCCGTCTTCCTGACCAATGGCGAGGTCTGGAAACGCCAGCGCCGCATCATCGACCCGGCCTTCGAGGGCGGGCGCCTGCGCGAGACCTTTCCGGCGATGTGGGCGGCGGGTCAGGCCGCGGTCGCGCGCCTGCGCGCAGGCGAGGTCGAGATCGAGGAACACACCTCGCATACCGCGGCCGATGTGATCTTCCGCACGCTCTTTTCCATCCCCATCGAGGACGAGGTGGCCAGCGCCACCTTCACCGAATTCCGCGCCTATCAACGCAGCCAGCCGATCCTGAACTTGGCGGCCTTCCTGCCGCTGCCGCGCTGGTTCCCTCGCTTTCACCGCCCCGGCACCCTGAAGGCCGCCCGCCGCATCCGCGCGCTGATCACCCGGCTGACCGCGCGGCGCGCCGCCGAGATCGCCGCCGGCACCGCGCCGCAAGACCTCGCCACCAAGATCATGACGACCGCCGACCCGCTCACGGGGCAGACCTTTTCGACCGCCGAAATGGTCGACCAGGTCGCGATCTTCTTTCTGGCGGGGCACGAGACCTCCGCCTCGGCGCTGGCCTGGGCGCTTTACCTTCTGGCCTCCCATCCCGAGGCGCAAGCCCGCGTGGCCGCGGAGGCCGCGACCCTGACCACGCCGGACTTCGCCGCCCTCTCGCGCCTGCGCTTCACCCGCGACTGCTTCCGCGAGGCGCTGCGGCTTTACCCCCCCGTGCCGATGATGGTGCGCGAAACCACCCGGCCCGAGCCTTTCCGCGACCGGCAGGCGCCGAAGGGCGCGCAGGTCGTCCTCTCCCCCTGGCACCTGCACCGGCACGCGCGCCTTTGGGCCGAGCCCGACGCCTTCGACCCCGACCGCTGGTCGCGCGAGGAAACCCGGGCCTGCGCCCGCGACGCCTATCTGCCCTTCTCCGCGGGCCCGAGGGTCTGCACCGGCGCAGGCTTTGCCATGGTCGAGGGCCCGCTGCTGCTGGCCCTGATGACCCGCGCCTTCCACTTCGCCCCCGTCCCCGGCAAGACCCCCATCCCGGTGGCGCATCTGACCGTGCGGGCCAAGGACGGCATCCCCCTCCACCTGACCCCCCGCCCCAATTTCACTGGTCGATAAATATCCACGGGGGTTCCAAGGGGGAGCGTGCTCCCCCTTGGCGAGGGGGTCCGGGGGGCGAGAAGCCCCCCGGCTTACAACGTGGCCGCCAGCGCCCCGCCATCCAGCAGAATATTCTGCCCCACGATGAACCCCGCATGCTGGCTGCACAAAAACGCGCAAGCCGCTCCGAATTCCGCCGCCGTGCCATAGCGCCGGGCCGGGATGCCCGCCATCCGCTCGGCCCGCGCCTCTTCCATCGAGATCCCCCGCGCCTTCACCACCCCGCCATCCAGGCTCAGCGCCCGGTCGGTGTCATGGATGCCGGGCAGCAGGTTGTTGATCGTCACGCCCTTCGGCGCCACCTGCCGCGCGGTGCCCGCCACAAACCCCGTCAGCCCCGTCCGCGCCGCATTCGACAGGCCCAAGGAGGCGATCGGCGATTTCACCGATTGCGAGGTGATGTTGACCACCCGCCCCCAGCCCCGCGCCATCATCCCCGGCAGACAGGCCTTCATCAACAGGATCGGCGTCAGCATATTGGCCTCGATGGCGCGCAGGTAATCCTCGCGCCCCCAATCCTCCCAAGACCCGGGCGGAGGCCCCCCGGCATTGGTCACCAGGATGTCGACCTCTCCGGCCGCCGCCAGCACCGCCGCCCGGCCCGCCTCGGTCGTCACATCGGCCGCGACCGCGGTCACCGCCACGCCCCGCGCCCGCAAGGCCGCCGCCGTGGCCTCCAGGGCCTCCGCCCCCCGCGCGTTGATGACCAGCTCGACCCCCGCCTCGGCCAAAGCCTCCCCCCAACCCCGCCCCCGCCCCCTCTAGGCCCCCGCCACCCGGGCCCTTTTGCCCCTGATCCCCAGGTCCATCCTTCGCTCCATCGTTTCCCTTTGCCGCGACATCGCCGCAAACCTGTCCCTTTGTTGACCTTTCGCCGTGGGATTGCTAGCCCCGAAGCCCTTGGACTTCCCTCGCTTTCCGGTGCCCAAATGACGAATTCCCCAGGTCATGTCGCCCAGGTCTTTGCGGCCGAAGACATCTATGTCTCGAACGGCGCCAACCAGGGCGACGGGATGGCGGGGCCGGACGAGGTCTGCGTGGGCGACATCTATGTGCTGCACACCCAGGCCGAGCCGCTGCGGCTGGTCTTGACGCGCGACCAGGGGGCGCAGCGGGTGGCCCAGGGTTCGGGCATCGGGCGCCCGGGGGCCGAGGTGCGGCTTGCCGCGCGCTACACGCTGATGGCGCCGGATGGCGACAGGGTGGAGCTTTTGCTGATCGACCTCGGGCGCGAGGCCGCGGTCCTGCCCTTGTCGCCCATCGGCACGG
>CAMFIX010000274.1 GCA_945952425.1 uncultured Pseudorhodobacter sp.
GTATAAGAGACAGGTGTTGATCTCGCCGTTATGGGCCAACATGCGGAAGGGCTGGGCCAGCCACCATTGCGGGAAAGTGTTGGTGCTGTAACGCTGGTGATAGATCGCGAAGGCGGACTCGAAGCGGTCGTCCATCAGGTCGGGGTAAAACACCGCGACCTGCTCGGCCAGCATCATGCCCTTGTAGATGATCGACCGGCAGGACAGCGAGCAGAGATACATCCCCTGGATGCCCGCCGCGGTGGCGGCTTTCTCGATCCGGCGGCGGATGATGTAAAGCTCGCGCTCGAACTGCTCGGCATCGGCACCGCTTTCGCAGCGGATCAGGATCTGCTCGATCTCGGGCCGCGTCGCCGCCGCTTTGTCGCCCAGAACCGAGGTGTCCACCGGCACATGCCGCCAGCCATAGATGTAATGGCCCAGCCGCAGGACCTCGGTCTCCACGATGGTCCGGCAACGCTCCTGAGCGCCAAAGTCCGTGCGCGGCAGGAAGACCTGCCCCACCGCGATCAGCTTGGAGCCATCCGGCTCGTGCCCCGTGCGCCGCACCTGGTCGTGAAAGAACTTGACCGGGATCTGCACATGAATCCCCGCGCCATCCCCCGTCTTGCCATCGGCATCGACGGCCCCCCGGTGCCAGACCGCCTTCAGCGCGTTGATGCCGTTTTCCACGACCTTGCGTGAGGGCTTGCCCGAGACCGCGACCACGAGGCCCACGCCGCAAGACGAATGCTCGTCCTCGGTCTTGTACAGACCATTGGCATCCAGCCAGGCGCGCTTGGCTTCCTCGGCGGCAACCCAGGATTCGTCGTATTGCGTCATCTCATGACCCTCCATGGCTTTGGGGCAGGGCTTCCAGCTGCGACATCTGGTCGTCGCATTCGAAAAGCGGAACGGTATTGCCGAACCCGGGTTCGCCGGGCTCGATGAACTTCACGGGAGAGTTGTCGGACGGCACCCAGGAGCCGTCTTCCATCTCCCATTGCGAGATGCCCGAGAAGAAGGTGCGCCACTTCTCCGAGACATATTCGTGACCCTTGGAATGGCGCAGCACCGTGCCATCCTCGGCGGTCTGGGTGTATTCGTATTCGCTGCGCTTCAGGGTGACCCCGTCGATCACCACCTGCTCGCCGGTCAGCTTGTCGAAGCCCTTCACGTGGGATTTGGTGCCATCCGCCTTGGTCAGGCCGAAGTCGAACGTATCCAGCCCCGAGGAGAGCAGCTCGTCGAAATTGGCGCGGTCCTTGGGGTTGGGGTCCAGCAGCTCTTTCATCGGCGGGTCGAGCTCGTAGCTTTCGACCCATTCGGTCTGCTTGTTGATCCGGCTGAGGTAGAACGGCCCGTTGGCGCCGTAATCGGCGCGCCACTGGTCGCCGGGGGTGTCCTTCTCGCAGGTGTAGAACTCCGACACCAGGCAGCCGCGCATCTGCACCGTCAGATAGGCCTTGCAGCCTTCGGGCGGGGCAAAGGTGCCCGCGGCGGCGGGGGCGGCGGTCAGAAGAACGAGGGCGAGGGCTTTCATGGGCGGAACTCCTTGGGACACCATGATGCCACCTTAACTCGATTTTCCGCCGCAGAAGGCGGGCGTCGTCTTCACGAAATCATCAGCACCCGGCAGCGACAGGGCGATCGGCCGGTGCGGCGGGGCATCGGGGCGGTACAGCGTGCCCGAAAGCCGCTCGCCCGAGATCACCATGCCGCTGTCGGGGAAGAGATAGACCAGGAAGGTCGACTGGATCTTGCCGACCGGATCAGGCAGCTCGACCTGCTGCGTGCCGGTGAAGACCCGCGCGGTCAGCCCGCCGAGCGTCACCGTCTCGCCCTTGTCGGCCACGTTCAGCGCCATTTTGCCCTTGCCCGCCTTGCCCATCAGCATCACCGACATCTTCTGGCTGAAGGCGCCCTTGCCGGTGGCCAAGACCTCGGCAAAGGGCGTCGCCTTGTGCTGCGCCGGGGTCGAAGTGGTGAAGATGCTGCCGTCGGTCGCCACATCCTCCAGCATCAGCCCGTCGGAGGTCGAGGTGGAAATGTCCGACAGCCCGTCCGGCCCATAGGTCTCTTCGCGCCAGAGCGGCCCCTTGGTGCCATCGACCGCGGGGCAGCGATAGACGACATCGACCTCGCAATCGAGGAACTGCAGCTTGGCCACGGGTTCGCAGGCCGCGTCGCGCTTCAAGAAGCGCGGGGCCTCGGCGGCGGCAGGGGCGGCCGCCAGGATCAGGGCAAGGGTCAGAAGTCGCATCGGCAAAGCCTCCTTGGGCCGGGCTGGCCCTGCCGGATCACTCTGCCGCAACCGTCGCGGGTTGCGCCAGATAGGTCAGGATCGCCTCGGCGGCCTCACGCCCATCGCGGATCGCCCAGACGACCAGCGAGGCGCCGCGCACGATGTCGCCCGCAGCATAGACGCCGGGCAGATTCGTGGCATGGGTGCGGAAATCGGCCTTGATCGTGCCCCAGCGGGTGACGCCCAGTTCGGGCACGCCCCAGAGCTTGGGCAGTTCCTCGGGCTCGAAGCCGAGCGCCTGCACCACCAGGTCGGCGGGTTCGGTGTAATCGGCATCCTCGATCACCTCGGGCATCTGCCGACCCGAGGCATCGGGGGCGCCCAGGCGCATGCGCTGGACGATGACGCCCTCGACCGAGCCCTGGCCGGTGAAGCCCTTGGGCGCGGTCAGCCAGACGAAATCGACGCCCTCTTCCTCGGCATTCTGCACCTCGCGCTGCGAGCCCGGCATATTGGCCTTGTCGCGGCGATAGAGGCACTTGACCGAGGTCGCCCCCTGGCGGATCGCGGTGCGCACGCAATCCATCGCCGTGTCGCCGCCGCCGATGACGACGACGCGCTTGCCTTGCGCGTTCAGCGTGCCGTTGTCGAAGGCCTCGACCTCGTCGCCGAAGGACTTCTTGTTCGAGACGGTCAGGTAATCCAGCGCCTTGACGATGCCGGTCAGCCCGACGCCCGGCGCCTGGATGTCGCGCGCCTTGTAAACGCCGGTCGCGATCAGGACCGCATCATGCCGCCCGCGGATCGCGTCGAAGCTCAGGTCCACCCCCACCGCGCAGTTCAGCACGAACTGGACGCCCGCTGCCTCCAGCTGCTCGATCCGCTGCATCACCACCGGCTTTTCCAGCTTGAAGCCCGGGATGCCATAGGTCAGCAGCCCCCCCGCGCGGTCGTAACGGTCATAGACCGTGACCTGGATGCCCTGGCGGCGCAGCACATCGGCCGCGGCGAGGCCCCCGGGGCCCGCGCCGATGATGCCGACCGACTCGGCGCGTTCCTGCGACGGCTTGACCGGCAGAACCCAGCCGTTTTCCCAAGCCGTATCGGTCAGGTATTTCTCGACCGCGCCGATGGTGACCGTGCCGTGGCCCGATTGCTCGATGACGCAGTTGCCTTCGCAGAGCCGGTCCTGCGGGCAGATGCGGCCGCAGATTTCCGGGAAGGTGTTGGTGGATTGAGAGAGCTCATAGGCCTCTTGCAGGCGGCCCTCGGCGGTCAGCCGCAGCCAGTCGGGGATGTTGTTGTGCAGCGGGCAATGCGCCTGGCAATAGGGCACGCCGCATTGGCTGCAACGGCTGGCCTGCTCGGCCGCCTTCTGTTCGGCGAACTGGCGGTAGATTTCGTGGAAATCCTCGGACCGCAGGGTGGCGGGGCGCTTCTCGGGGGTCTCTTTCCCCAAGGTCACGAATTTCAGCATGCGTTGCACGGCCATGACAGCACCTCCGAAGCTACGGTTCCGGGGTGATACATGGGGCGTGCGGGGAATAAAAGTCAGTCTTGCTGACCTATATTCCGTATTTTCGAAGGTTTCTTCCGGGGTGCACTATTTTTCTGCGAAAAATAGGTTCCACATACTGACCTATACCCCTAATGCCCCAGGCTCAGCAGGGCAAAGGCCAAGGCCCCGACGATGATTCGCCACCAGCCGAAGACAGCGTAGCCCCGGGTCGAGACGTAACCCAGCATCCATTTCACCACGATCCCGCCCGAGATCGTGGCGACGACGAAACCGATGCCCAAAGCGGCAAAGGATGAAAAATCCAGCTCGTGGCGCGATTTGAAGAGGTCGAACCCCACCGCCCCCAGCATGGTCGGCAGCGACAGAAAGAAGGAAAACTCCGCCGCGGCGCGTTTCGACAGGCCCAGCATCCGCGCACCGACGATCGTGGCGCCAGAGCGCGAGACGCCCGGCACCATCGCCAGGCACTGGATCGCGCCGATGGCCAGCGCCTTGCCGAAGGGCACGTCCGAGGCATCCTCGACCGCGGGCTCCGGCGCAGCGCGGTCGATGAACAGCAGCACCACCCCGCCGATCACCAGCATGGCGGCGATCAGCTTCGGCGTCTCGAACAGCACCTGTTTGATGAAGTCATGCGCCAGGGCGCCCACCACCATGGCCGGAAGAAACGCCAGCAGGACCGAGACGATGAAGCGGCGCGAGGCATCCTCGCGGTGCGCCGTGGCGAAGACATGCACCAGCTTGGCGCGATACAGCCAGGCGATGGCGAGGATCGGCCCCAGCTGGATGAAGACCTCGAAGGTCTTGGACCCGGTCAGGCCCAGGAAATGCCCCGCCAGCAGCATATGGCCGGTGGAGGAGACGGGGATGAACTCCGTCAGCCCCTCGATCAGGCCGAGAAGCACGGCTGAGAGCAGGTCCATCTCAGGCCTTCTTCAGGTTCTTGGCCGAATCGCGCATCGCGGTGTACTGGCCGGCCGGGCGATAGCGCCAGAGATAGTCGCCGATGACCGACTCGTAGGGCGTGGGCGTGATGCCGAGATCGACGAGCCCCTTGGCGCCCGGGGCGACCACGCTGTCGACCTTGAGCAGCTTTACAT
>CAMFIX010000275.1 GCA_945952425.1 uncultured Pseudorhodobacter sp.
CTTGAGTCTATGGCTTTCGCAGGACCGACTTGTTGCATCCGTAGACCATCAAGCTGCCTCCCAGACCCGGTTCAGCACGCGCGCGGCGATCTCAGCCTTGTCCTGCGGCAAGAACCGGCCGTAGTGCTGCGCCACCATCTCCGCTGTATCCTGAATCGCATAGCTCGCCTGCTCATAGGAGCCGGTCTGCTTCAACACATGAGTCGCGAGGACATCGCGGATATTGTGCGGGCCATGTGGCAGTAGCCCCGGGATCGCCCCCAGCCCCGTATAGGGGTTGTAGATCCCGTAGCGTTGGATTGCGACGCGCCAGGCTTCGTAAAAGGTGTTCTGATCATAGGCCGCGTTGGCGCTGCGGCTGCTGACTGTCTTGACGAAGAAGGTGCCGGGATCGGCCGCAAGACCCAACAGGTGCTGTCTGAGGCGGCGGACATAATCGCCGATCTTTTCGTAGAGCTCCCCGAGGTTTGGCAAGATCAGCCGGAACGGGCGCGATCCGAAGAACGAGGAATTGGCGTTCTTGAAGGCTACGGCTGGAATCAGCACCTCCCAACCATTGTCCCGCGCGCTCCAGCGCAATTCGCCGCGCTTCATGTCCTCGAGTTTTCGTTCGGGCGTCGGCAGTTCCCCGTGCGGACAAAGCAGGAGCTCTCGCAGATTCTTCTGCCGCAAGCCGGTGTGCAGCCCGATCCGGAGCATCAGGAAGGCCCGCACCGACTCGGCAGCAGCCCTCGGATGTTGGCGTTCATCTGGGATCCGCCGCAGGATTTCCTCGGTGATCTTGCGGTACTCGCCGACCGGGCTTGCAGCTTCCAGGACCGGCAAGATCGGCTCGAACGGATCGCGGTGCACCTTGGCCACGCGTTCGACCTCCTTGATGCGGCGGCGCGCATGCAGATACATCCGGTCGCAGGCGGCCGGCCAATCCTGTCGCGCCGTCTGAATGTCAGCTTCGTCGATCAGCCCTTCGATCGGCTGCAGCTTGTCCGCCATCGCGGGCGTCTGTCGTAGCCAACCGGTCTCGCTTCGGGTGAAAGCCGCCGCAAGCGCCAGAAGGTCCACTTCCCAACTGGTCAAGAACCCGCGCCGCTCTTCCCGCCATTTCAGATACCAGTCCCAGACCTTGGGAAAGACCATCATGGCAAAAGTCAGAGAAGCGAGCGGCACGCCCGCGCCCTTGATCTCGCCGTCGCCGGAGGCGGCCAAAGCGCCGAACCACAGTCCGAAGTGCTCGGTCTTCTGAGCCGCCGTTTCGTCGCCCCAGACTCCATTTCGATGGAGCCCGAAGGCCGCGAACGTCGCGGTCTTGAACTTCAAAAGGTCCGACATCTCGTCGTTGAGGGACTTGGGCGCATCGACGACCCGGTTGGCATCGCCTTCGACGCCGATCTGGCGTTTCGACGCGTGGATATTGCGGAACCGGATCGAGTAGCGCTGTTTCACGGCATTTGCCTGGAACCTCCGGTATTCGGTCGACCCCGAGATGATCACCGTCCGGACCCAGTCGAGAATTTCCTCCCGCTCCGCCTTGGGCCGCTTGTTGAAATCGTCCGGCAAGTGCCAGGCGAGGCGCCGACGTTCCGCTGGCGTGACACCCTCCAGACTGTGCCCGGTCGAGGCGCGACCTGTGTTGCCGACCTTGTCGCGAAAATACCCCTTCGGAAGTCCATAGCGTTCCTCGACCCGGTGCAGGATATCGAGGCTTGAAAGGTTTCCTGGCTGCTTAGCGCCACGCGCCCAACTGATCAAGGTGCTGCGGTTGATCCTGTCGCCAGGACGGGCCACTGCATCGTACAGGTGATAGACGGTCTCGCCATGGCGTGCCGCATGCAGGCGCAGCGCCTCGCCAAAGGTGGCAGGTTCGTCCCAACTATCGGACAGGGCAGTTGGGCGCTCAACGATGGGCTTCGGCCGTCGGCCAGGCTTGCCCCTTGGCTGTTCGGGTTTCGGCAGGAAAGGTGCCGTGGCCGGCAATGCCTCCAACTCCTCGCGCATCACCAATGCCCGCGCACAGGCGTCGATGAGTGGCTTCACATGAGGCCGGGCCGCAGTGAGTAGCCCATAATCGAGACCGCTTTCAGACGCGAGTTCGCGCCAGTCGATGTATTGCCCCCGAGAGGCCAGCAACGCCCGGCCATCGATCACGGCCTTGAGGTGGTTCGTGAGCTTACCAATGGCGGCTTCGGGGAGGCGACCCGCAAGCCGAAGCCTGACATATTCGTCGATCTGTTTGGCGGTGAGTTCCGAGGTGTTTGTTTTCATTGACTTAACTTCCGAATCGTGGGGCGCGCCACGTATCGGAATTCCGGATGCCCCGAAAGGGGCTGTTCGGTTGCCGTCGCGTCGGAATCGCGACCCGGCACTGCCTATCGCCAGCCAATGACCACAGTCCCCGCGATGCCTCCCGCTACCCTTTCGGCATCTCGCGCCAAATCCAGCCGCTTCGGCAACTTGACCTGGGGCACCAGCAGAAAGATCGGCGCGGTCACGAGGCCTCGACCGGTTTTCGATCGTGAAGCCACTGCACGCTCCTTGGTGTTCAGCCGCCCCTCGGCCACCAGCAGACTTGGCCCTTGCAGCCGATAGATGAACCGAAGGCGTAAACCGGTTCGGCGTTCCCATTCGCCGGGGGTAATCTTGCCACCCCGCGTCGACTTGCCCGCCGCTGGCGTGGGGATCGCCAGCCAAAAGCCGTTCTTCGAGCGGATCAGCGGGCCGGTGTCATGCGCGCCGACGATCACCGGGGCGTTCGACCAGACGAGGGTCGCAGCGTTCAGGCTTTCGCCGGATTTCGGGAAATTCGCCGCGCGGATCGAATTGGCAAGGCGCAGGCCCAAGCCCGCGCCGGTGATCTGCGCCCGCCAGGCAGATTTCAGGCTCGTGCCCGCTTGCCGCATTGCGGACGAGACCGCACGCTCTCCGGCGCGGACTTCCTCCCGCATCATGGCGACGATGTCCGGAGTGATGTCGATCTTCAGCTTCATGCCGGGCGCAGATCCACAGTCCAGACGAGGCGTTCCCGGTCCCGCAGCGGTTCGCCCTGAATGAGGAAAGCCTCGCCGTCGATCTCGATCCGGTCGCCCGGGCGCGGGTTTGGCACCTCGGCGATGCGCAGGTCGAGGCGGGTAGTTTCCGACCAGAGCCTGGCATCGCCAAAGTCCGTGACGGCATCGGCGCGCCGCGCGATGACGCGCACCAGGACAGGCGTGCCGCCGTCGGACGTGTAGACCGCGTCCCGCCCGATGTTCGGGTCGGCGAACAGGGCCGCCACTGCCGCATCAAATGCCGTCACTGGAAGGCGCCGTTCAGCCGAACGCGGCCGATCAGGTCGGTGGCCCCTCCTGCCACGACATCGGTCGCCACGCCGATCAGCGTGTTCGAGGTCAGGGTCTTAGTCGTGTTTTTCGCCGTGTTGTCCCAGTAGATCTTGTCGCCAACCGCCCAAGCTTGGGAGGCGACCTTCTTCAGGTCGTAGACGCCGACGACGGCAGTTTCGACCGGATCGCCCAAGGCGGCGGTCCCCGCAGCCACGCCGAAGATGGAACCTACCAGCAAGCCATCGCCGGAGGTCACGGCATAGGGCGCGGTCAGGGTGATGGTATTGCCGGGCTGGACGTAGTTCTTCATGTCGAGAATCCTTGTGGAAAAGCGAAGGGTGGCCCGCCAGGACCGCCCGCATGTCAGGGCTCAGGGCGGGGCGCGGGTCACGCGCCCGGGTTCTTGTAGAGGCCGCGCCAGTCGATGGCCTTGGCGCCGAAGTCGAGGCGGCACTTGATCTCGACCCCGTCGACATCGAAGCCGTTGCGGGTCTCGATATAGGCGCCCTGTTGGCCCTCGAGATAGGCGTATTCGATGGTATCGATCTGGTTGGGCGACGCCGCCAGGTACCAAGCAGTGGCGCTGGCGGCGTCGAGGCGCGGCTCGCTGATCGGCGCGAGCGTGCGGATCGACTGCGGCACCACGCTGGACGTCGCGGCGGGCACGAGGTTCTGGGCCACGAGCTGTTCGGCCTTCAGCTCCAGAGCGGCGGGCACGATCAGGAAGGCGGGGCGGATGTTCAGCACCGTCTTCTTATCGAGGCCGGTCTGCAGCGCCATCGCCGCACGGGCCGCCCCCACCGCATCGACGGCCAGCGCCGCGCCGGTCCCGGCGAGATTCTTGTGGTTGGCGTGGAACAGCGCGTTGCCGTCGGCCATGGCCGGGTTGGCGGTGATGATGCCCCAGACGACGTCCGATTCCAGCTGCGCGATGGAGTTGCCATACATCGCCGGGATCCGGGTGAAGGCATCCAGATCGTCGTTGATCAGCGTTTGGCGCGTGATCGCGACCACCCGGCCATAGGTCTTGACCTTGTAGCTTTCCTTGCTCTCGCCGAGCGTGCCGCGCTTGAACTCGCCGCTTTCACCCACCTCAAGCAGTTGCGGGGCCTCGCCCAATTGCACCCGGTTCATCGCCTTGAAGTCGGTGGCGAGCACTTGGCGGCAGAACAGCATGAAGGTGCGCGGATAGGTCTCATAGGCCTGGCGCAGGGTCTTGTTGGTGACGGCGGACAGGATTTCGGGGAAGTCGGAGGTGGAATGCAGCGAGCGCGTTGCAACCTCGTCGCGAGACAGGCCGCGCGTGTTGACGCCCGCATTGGCCAGGCTTTCGCGGGCCAGTTCCAGAAGCGACATGCCGCGGTACTGGCGGGCAGAGTCGTCCAGCTGGAACAGCGTCGGACTGTAGCGGTGCAGCAGCGCATTGGCCACGGCGTCGCGGCGGGTCACACGTTCATCCCGGCCGCCGAGCGGGATCTGTCTCTTATACACATCTCCGAGCCCACGAGACTAGGCATGATC
>CAMFIX010000276.1 GCA_945952425.1 uncultured Pseudorhodobacter sp.
CCCGCATGTTCTACGGCGACGCCAAGAAAAGCCTCGATGCGTTGCTGCCGATGGTCGGGTGAGCCATGACGACCGAAACGCCCTGCCTTGTCCTGCCGCCCTCGGCCGAGGGGATCGGAAAGGCGGCCGTGCTTCTGGATCGCGGCCAGCTCGTCGCCTTCGGGACCGAGACCGTCTATGGCCTCGGCGCGGATGCCACGAACCCGGAGGCCGTCGCGGGCATCTATGCGGCCAAGGGGCGGCCCTCGCACAATCCCTTGATCCTGCATGTGTCCAGCCTGGATATGGCGCATCGCTTTGCCGAGGTCTCGCCCCTGGCCGAGGGGCTCATGACGCGCTTTTGGCCAGGGCCCCTGACGCTGGTTCTGTCTGCCAGGCCGGGGACTGGGCTCGCGCCCGCCATGACGGCGGGGCACCCGACCATCGCCTTGCGCTTCCCCGCGACCGAGGTCGCCCAGGGCCTGATTGCGGCTCTGGGACGGCCGCTGGCCGCGCCCTCGGCCAACCTTTCGGGCCGGATCACGGCCACGACCGCGGCCGAGGTGATGGCGCAGCTGGGCGCTCGCATCGCGGCCGTTATCGACAGCGGCGCCACGTCGCTTGGCCTGGAATCCACCATTCTCGGCCTGACCGGCACCCCCAAACTGCTGCGGCACGGGGCCGTGCCGATGGAAATCCTGGAAGACGTCATCGGGCCACTCGCCGAGGTGCAGCGCGGCGATCCCATCAGCGCCCCGGGCCAGCTGGCCAGCCATTACGCCCCCCGCGCCGCGGTTCGAACCGAGGTCACGCAGCCGGAGCCGGGGGAGCTCTGGATCGGCTTCGGCCCCTGCCCCGGCGCTGCCCTGTCCCTGTCGCCCTCGGGCGACCTGGCCGAGGCGGCACGGACCCTCTTCGCCATCCTGACCGAGGCCGACCGGCGGCTGGCGGGGCGCGGCACCATCGCCGTGGCACCGATCCCGAAAACCGGCCTCGGGCGGGCCATCAACGACCGGCTGGCCCGCGCCATGGCGCCACGCGAAACCCAAAGGGGAACAAGATGACCGATCGCATGACCTCTGTCCTTGGGCCTGGCAATGTCGCCGTCATCACCGGGGCGGCCAAGGGGATCGGCGCGGCGCTGGCCACGGCGCTCGCCGCGCGGGGGATGCGGCTTGGCCTTCTGGACCGCGATGGCGCCGCCCTTGCGGCGCTTGCGGCCCGGCTTCCGACCGAAACCGTCACGGTTGCGGGCGATGTCACGCGAGAGGCCGACCTGATCGCGCTGCGCGACCGGGTGCGCGGGCTTGGCCCGGTCCAGCTTCTGGTCAACAATGCCGCCGTGGGCGCGAAGGCCGGTCCCTGGGCCCCGGTCGAGGACTGGCGCCGCCTCCTCGACATCAATTTCTTTTCGCTGGTCGCGATGCAGAACCTCTTCGTGCCGGACATGATCCGGGGCGATCTGCCTGGCGCCATCGTCAACCTGGGCTCGAAGGAGGGGATCACGACGCCCCCCGGCAATGCGGCCTATTCGGTCGCCAAGGCGGGGGTCAAGGTCATGACCGAGCAGCTGGAGCATGAGCTGCGCAACCTGACCGCCGGTCGCGTCTCGGCGCATCTTTTGGTGCCGGGCTATACCTGGACGCCGATGAACTTCCCCGGGCTGGACCCTGTGCGCGACGAAAAACCCCGGGCGCCCTGGACGGCAGAAGAGCTGGTCGCCCATGCCCTGCCCCGGCTGGAGCGGGGCGAGTTCTACATCATCGCGCAGGACAACGACGTCTCCAGCGCGCTGGATGCCAAGCGCATCGAATGGGCGGCGCAGGACATGATCCAGGGCCGCCCTGCCCTGTCGCGCTGGCATGCCGACTGGAAGCAGCGTTTTGCCGATTGGGTGAAGGGCTGATCAGCTGGGCGTGGCGTCCTCCAGGATCAACTCGGCGACCCTGCGTCCGACGGCCATTGCGGGGCCATTGGTGCCGCCCGAGATCAGCGTCGGCATGATCGAGCAATCCGCGACGCGCAGGTTCGTCACGCCGTGGACCCTGGCGCGGGAATCGACGACGGACGTCCCGGGATCGCGCCCCATCCGGCAGGTGCCCGTGCCGTGCAGCCCGCAGCCGAAGTTCTGCATCACGCTGGCGAGGATCTCGGCGTCGGTTGTGGCCCCGTCCTTCGGAAAGGTCTCTTCCCCGACCAGCCCGCCAAACTCGGGCCGTCGCATCAGCCTGTCCATATAGCGGAAGAGACCTGCGACATCCGTCCGGTCCTGCGGGTCGGACAGCCAATTGGCCTCGATGCGCGGCGCGGCCCTGGCATCGGTCGATTGCAGGCTCAGGCGGCCCGTGCTGCGGGGGCGCAAGAACATGCAGGTGATCGAGATTCCGGGGAAAGGATCGGGCGCGCCGCGACCGGGTTCGGCCTTTTCCCCCGACTGGGCCGAGAAGGAATAGGGCGAGATCGACATCTGCACCCTGGGCCAGGACGGGTCGGAGCCGAAGGGCAGAAAGGCGGTCAGTTCCGAGGCCGCATAGGACATCACGCCCCGGCCGAAGAGGTAATATTCAAGAAGGTTACGCCATAGCCGCCAACCCCGGAACTCGCGGTTCAGCCCTGCCGCGCCATGCAGCCGGTAGGACCGGGTCAACATGACCTGCTCGCGCAGGTTGTCGCCCACGGCCGGGAGGTCGATGGCGACCTTGATCCCCTGGCGCTGCAGAAGCGCCGCCGGGCCGAGACCGGAAAGCTGCAGGATCTTGGGCGAGTTCAGTACGCCCGCGCAGAGGATCACCTCACGGCGCGCCGTGTAGATCAACCTTCGACCGCCCTGCTCGACCTCGACCCCGACCGCGCGACCGTCTCGCAGAAGGATGCGCTGCGTGACCGCTTCCGTCACGATCTGCAGGTTGGACAGGGGATGCAGCGATTTCAGAAAGGCGCCGTAAGCCGTCGAGCGGCGGCCTCGGGCGTTGATAGTCACCTGGGAATAGCCGATTCCGGACTGCCCGGGCGCGTTGATGTCGGGCTGATAGGGCAGCCCCATCGCGGCAGCCGCCTTGAACACCGCGTCGAAGACGGGTTTGAAGCGCGAGCCGTCCAGCTCGGTGATCTGCAGGGGCCCCCCCTTGCCGCGCGAGGGATGCGGAGCCGGGCCCCGAAAATCCTCCATCTCGCGATAGACCCGCTCCATCTGCGCCCAGGACCATTCGGGCCCATGCTCTTGCCATGGGTCGAAATCCGCGGGCTGACCGCGACTGTAGAGCGTGCCATTGACCGCGCTGGACCCGCCGAGACCCTTGCCATAGGCCCATTGCTCACCCGCTGGCCGCCCCGTTTGGGCTTCGACCGGGAAAAGCCAGAAGTGCTTCGGATTCTGCCAGAGCCTGACCCAGCCGCGCGGCATTTCGACGAGGGGAGAGCGGTTCTCGCCCCCGGCCTCCACCAGGAGGACGCTGTGCTTGCCCCCTTCCGCCAGCTTGCCCGCAACGGCGCAGCCGGCGGAACCGGCCCCGATGACGATGTAGTCGACTTCCATGTGCGGCGCCCCTGCCCCTTCGGATTACAAGCGACGCCCGGTCTCGGCGTCGAAGACCTTGGCCTTCTCGCCGGGCAGGACCACATCCAGCGCCTCGGCCCGCTGGATGAGCGCCCCGCTTTCGGCATCCATCCGCACGGCGAGCGACTGTTTGGGCAAGGACAGGAAGGCGATGGCCTCCGGTCCGATCTTTTCGAAATAGTGCTTGGGCAGACGCCGCGCGCCCTCGGCGCCCTGGACCACGACCACATGCTCTGGACGGATGCCGATGGTGACCGCCTGGCCCGGCTTCGGAGGGCTTCGGAAAGGATATCCATCCAGCCGGAACTGCAGGTCATTGCCCTTGTCCACCGCCAGGATCGACCCGTTCGCGATTTCGAGCCGGGCGTCGAAGAAGTTCATGGCCGGCGTGCCGATGAACTCTGCCACGAACCGCGTTTCGGGGTTCTCGTAGATCTCGTCCGGGGCGCCGATCTGCTGGATGACGCCCAGGTTCATCACGGCGATCTTGGTCGCCATGGTCATCGCCTCGACCTGGTCATGGGTCACATAGACCACCGTGTTCTTCAGCTCGGTGTGCAGCTTCTTGATCTCCATCCGCATTTCCGTGCGCAGCTTGGCGTCCAGGTTGCTGAGAGGTTCATCGAAGAGACACACGGCCACCTGCTTGACGAGGGCGCGGCCGATGGCGACGCGCTGGCGCTGGCCCCCCGAAAGCTGCGCGGGCTTGCGGTCCAACAGATGGTCGATCTGCAGAAGCTTTGCGGCCCAGGCGATGCGACGCTCGCAGTCCTCGCGGGCAAGGCCCCGCGACTCCAGCCCGAACTTCAGGTTCCCGCGCACCGTCTTGGTCGGGTAAAGCGCGTAGGACTGGAACACCATGGCGATGCCGCGATCCTTGGGGTCGAGCTCGGTCACCTCGCGGCCCTCGATGATGACCTCTCCGGCCGTCGGCTCGGTCAGTCCTGCGAGGATGTTCAACAGGGTGGTCTTGCCGCAGCCGGAGGGCCCCAGGAGGACAAGGAACTCCCCCTGGTCGACCGAGAGGTCAAGGTCGCGCAGGATGGCATGATTGCCGTAGAGCTTGGAAATGCTGCGGAACTCGACGCCTGACATGGTGCTTTCTCCTCGGATCGGCTTTCGGTGCAGGAGGCCTGGCGAGGAAACCCCGCCAGGCCGGTTTCAGCTCACTTGGGCATGACGGTGTCGTAGGCGTCCTTGAGGGCGGCCACGGCCTGATCGCTCGTCATGTCCGGCGTGTTCCAGAACTTGTCCGCCACGTCATAGACGGCCGAGAACCAGTCCGGGTCGGTGGTGACC
>CAMFIX010000277.1 GCA_945952425.1 uncultured Pseudorhodobacter sp.
GTCTATGCCGCCGTCGAGGCCCCGAAAGGGGAGTTCGGGGTGTATCTGGTGGCCGACGGCACCAACAAGCCCTGGCGTGCGAACCTCCGCGCCCCGGGCTGCATGCACCTGCAAGCCCTGGACTTCATGTGCAAGGGCCACCAGCTGGCCGACGTCGCCGCCATCATCGGCACCATGGATATCGTGCTCGGAGAGGTCGACCGCTGATGCTGCGCCGCCTGCATAAAGACCAACCCGCCTCGTTTGCCTTCACCGAGAAGAACCTCGAATGGGCCAAGGGGCAGATTTCGAAATACCCCGAGGGGCGCCAGGCCAGCGCCATCATTCCGCTTCTGTGGCGCGCGCAAGAGCAGGAGGGCTGGCTGACCCGTCCTGCCATCGAGCATGTCGCGAATATGCTCGGCATGGCCTATATCCGCGCGCTGGAAGTGGCGACTTTCTACTTCATGTTCCAGCTGCAGCCGGTGGGTTCGGTCGCGCATATCCAGGTCTGCGGCACGACCTCCTGCATGATCTGCGGCGCCGAAGAGCTGATCGCGGTCTGCAAGGAGCTGATTGCGCCCTCGGCGCATCAGGTCTCGGCGGACGGCAAGTTCTCCTGGGAAGAGGTCGAGTGCATGGGGGCGTGCTCGAATGCGCCCATGGCGCAGATCGGCAAGGATTATTACGAGGATCTGACGCCCGCCAAACTGCGCGACCTGATCGCGCGCTTCGGCCGCGGCGAGGTTCCGGCGCCGGGGCCGCAGAACGGGCGGTTCGCGGCGGAGCCCTTGGGGGGGCTGACCTCCTTGAAGGAGTTCGATTCCGGGCGCACGCAATACAATGGCTCGGCCCAGATCGCGATGGATGTGGGCGATACGGTCAAGCGGATCGACGGGACGGAAGTTCCGATCCGCACGCCCTGGGTGCAGGTGTAACATGGATCATCACGATCATATCGAAAGCGACGGCCCTTTCCCGGGCGGCTGGCTTTGGGCGGTTGTCGCGGCCCTGGTCTCGGCGGCGCTGGCGCGCTGGTTCGCGGCGCCCCTGACCGGGGCGGTCGTGCTGGCGCTTGGCGTTTTCGTCGTCTTCTCCGTGCTGCTGGCGCAGTTCTGGGAGGCGCCGGTCTCGGGCGAGCATGACCACGGGCACGGCCACGATCACGGGCACGGGCACGGCCATGACCACGGGGGCCATGCCCATTGAGCGCGCCCGATCTCTCGACCCAGGCCAAACGCATCGGGATCGCGCTCGTCGCGATCATGGGCGCCTGGCTTTTGGTGCAGGAGATCGGCGCCCAATATGGCTGGCCGCTGAAATACTCATTCCTGGCGGATTTGTTCGCCATGGCCGCGTTCCTCTGGACGATGGTCGCAACCTGGCGGCTCTGGCGGCAAGGCCAGACGAAGGGCCAAAGATGAAGGAGCAGACGGATGCTTGACGACAAGGACCGCATCTTCACCAACCTTTACGGGATGCATGACCGCTCCATCAAGGGCGCGATGAAGCGGGGCCATTGGGATGGCACGGCGGGCATCCTGGCCTTGGGGCGCGACAAGATCATCGAGATCGTGAAGGCCTCGGGCTTGCGGGGCCGGGGTGGCGCGGGCTTCCCGACGGGGATGAAGTGGTCCTTCATGCCCAAGCAATCCGATGGGCGGCCCTCTTACCTGGTCGTCAACGCCGACGAGTCGGAGCCGGGGACGTGTAAAGACCGCGAGATCATGCGGCATGACCCGCATACGCTGGTCGAGGGCTGCCTGATCGCCTCCTTCGCCATGGGGGCGAACGCCTGCTACATCTATATCCGCGGCGAATATATCCGCGAGCGCGAGGCGCTGCAGACCGCCATCGACGAGGCCTATGACGCGGGCTTCCTTGGCAAAAACGCCTGCGGTTCGGGCTTTGACTTCCACCTTTACCTGCATCACGGCGCGGGCGCCTATATCTGCGGCGAAGAGACGGCGCTGTTGGAAAGCCTTGAGGGCAAGAAGGGGATGCCGCGGATGAAGCCGCCGTTCCCGGCGGGCTCGGGCCTTTACGGCTGCCCGACCACGGTGAACAACGTCGAATCCATCGCCGTCGTGCCGACCATCCTGCGCCGCGGCGCGGAATGGTTCGCGGGCTTCGGCCGGCCGAACAACACCGGCACCAAGCTTTTCGGCATCTCGGGCCATGTCAATCACCCCTGCGTCGTCGAAGAGTCGATGTCGATCACGCTGCGGGAATTGCTCGACACCCATTGCGGCGGCGTCCGCGGCGGGTGGAGCAACATCAAGGCGGTGATCCCCGGCGGGTCGTCGGTGCCTTTGCTGACCGCGGCGCAATGCGAAAATGCGATCATGGATTTCGACTGGCTGCGCGAGCAGCGCTCGGGGCTCGGCACCGCGGCGGTCATCGTGATGGACCAATCGACCGATGTCATCAAGGCGATCGCGCGGCTGTCGAAGTTCTACAAGCACGAGTCCTGCGGCCAGTGCACGCCCTGCCGCGAGGGCACGGGCTGGATGATGCGCGTCATGGACCGGATCGTGAAGGGCGACGCCGAGCTGGAAGAGATCGACATGCTTCTGTCGGTCACCAAGCAGGTCGAGGGCCACACGATCTGCGCGCTCGGCGATGCTGCCGCCTGGCCGATCCAGGGCCTGGTCCGCGCCTTCCGCAACGAGATCGAGGACCGCATCAAGGCCAAGAAGACCGGCCGCCTTTCTGCCATCGCGGCGGAGTAAGAGCGATGCGCGCCGCGCTCCTTTTGGCCCTGACCCTGGGGCTCTCTGCCCCCGGCGCGGGCTTTGCGGCCGGCGCGCAAGAGATCGCGGCCAAATCGGCCGGCTCGACTGTGACGACGGCGCAGGGGATCACCCTGCCGGTCATCTCGGGTTGGGTGATGTGGCGCGTGCGGGTGGCCGGGCGGACTGGCGCCGGGGCGGGCGATGTGACGGTGCGGCTGAACGATGTGGCGCAGGTCACCCCGGCCGAGGCCGAGGCCGCCGGGCGCGCCGCCTGCAAGCTCCTTGGCCGGGTCTTCGTCGCCGCGCCGCTGGAGGTTGCGCCCGATGCCTGGACCTGGCGGGGGGCCTGCCTGTGAAAGCCGCCCTCGCCCTGCCGCTGATCCTCGCCGCCTGCATGCCGCAGGATGTGCCGGTCAAGCCCGACCACACGCCGCTGACGCTGCCCCTGGCCGATGGTCGCCCGGCGGTCGTCTACCGCGAGCCGCGGAATTACAACGTCTCGCGCACCCAAACGAGCCACGGTTTCGAGTTCCGCGTCACCCGGCTTGGCCGCGATTTCGACTATTCCGAGGGGCTTCTGGCCCGCAAGGTCGCCGAGACCTTCTGCCAGGGGTACAACCGCGCCTTCTCGGCCCGCGCCATCGCGCATTTCTCGCAGCCCAATGCCTGGGTCTTCAACGGGGATTGCGCATGATGTCATCGCCTATCACGTCCCGGCGCCTGGCGCGCGATGGCATGACGGGGCAGGGCCTGCGCCCCTGGTTGCATCGCAACCCGGAGCAAGCCATGCGCACCGCCGCCCTGATCCTGACCCTGATCGCCGCCCCCGCCCTGGCCGCCCCCGTTGCGGCTCAGTCGAAGATCGCCGCCGACGCCCATGTGACCGAGGTGCTGCTGGCCGCCCGGGTGGGCGATGTGATCCGCAACACCTGCCCCTCGATCTCGGCGCGGTTCCTGGCAGTCTATGGCGAGATGAACGCGCTGAAATCCTATGCCCGCGGGCAGGGCTATTCCGAGGACGAGGTCAAGGCCTTCCTGCGCGACCCGGCCGAGAAGGACCGCATCAAGGCGCTGGCTGCGGCCTATCTCGCCAAGGCCGGGGCCCGCGAGGGCGATGCCGAAAGCTATTGCGTGGTCGGGCGGGACGAGATCGCCAAGGGCACGCGGGCGGGCAGCTTGCTGAGGTCGTGGAAATGACGGGGCAAGGGGCCATGCACCGGGCGATGGCGGGAAATCCTGTTGCCTTTTCCGGGCCAAAGACCGATGAACCGCGGCAAACGGGCCGGGGTGCAGGGACGATGGGCGGGAAGGTCATGGCGGCGGTGACGCTGGTTCTGTCGGGAACCGCGGTCTCGGCAGAGCAGGCGCAGCCGGCCTGGCTGACGCCCTTGCCCAGCACGGCCGAAATCACCGCCGCGAGTTTCGCCGCCATGCAGATCGCCGCCTATTGCAGCGAACGCTTCGCCACGGACAAATCCGTGATGGACAAGGTCTCGGCCCGGATCGACGCCGCCTACAAGGCGGCGGGGCGTGGCACGCTGCAAGAGGCCTATACCGCCGCCCGTGCCGACAAGGCCAGGAGCGCGGCCGAGTTGAAGCGCCTGACGACACTTTATCATCGCGACAATCCCGGCACCGGGACAAGCACAAAGCGCGATGTCTGGTGCCCCCAGGGCGAGAAGGAAATGGCGAAGGGATCGCTCGTCAGCCAGTTCCTGATCGCGAAGGGGGGCTCATGATGAAACGACCGACGACCGTTGCAGGAGAATCGCATGTCTAACCTGAAAAAACTGCTGATCGACGGCATCGAGGTCGAAGTCGATGGCGCGATGACCATCATCCAGGCCTGCGAGGCGGCCGGGGTCGAAGTGCCGCGCTTCTGCTATCACGAAAGGCTCTCCATCGCGGGCAACTGCCGGATGTGCCTGGTCGAGGTCGTGGGCGGCCCGCCCAAGCCCGCGGCCAGCTGCGCGATGCAGGTCCGCGACCTGCGCGGCGGCCCGAATGGGGAACCGGCGGTCGTCAAGACCAACTCGCCCATGGTCAAGAAGGCCCGCGAAGGGGTGATGGAGTTCCTGCTCATCAACCACCCGC
>CAMFIX010000278.1 GCA_945952425.1 uncultured Pseudorhodobacter sp.
GGCGCCTCGCGGCTTCACGACCTGTTCCTGCGGTGGGAGGCGATGTCGCCCGGCGATTATGCCAAGGGCGGCGAGGGGCTGACGATCTTCTGGGGCTGGTTCGACAGCCCCTTCGGCCGGGCGGCGGTGGCGGGCACCGAGAAGGGGCTGTGCGGCATGGGATTTGCGGCCGAGATGGGCGAGGCGGCGCTGGACGATCTTCTGTCGCGCTGGCCCCGCGCCCGCTGCGTCGAAGACCGCGCGCGGCTGGCGCCCTGGGTCGAGGCGGCGCTGGGCGGCAGGCAGGCGCCCTTGTACCTGATCGGCGCCCCGTTCCAGATCAAGGTCTGGGAGGCGCTTCTGCGCGTGCCCTCGGGCCATGTCACCACCTATTCCGACCTGGCCCAGGCGGTGGGCCTGCCGAAGGCGGTCCGGGCGGTCGGCACGGCGGTGGGCCGCAACCCGATCTCCTGGCTGATCCCCTGCCACCGCGCCTTGCGAAAAACCGGGGAACTCGGAGGCTACCATTGGGGTTTACCTGTCAAGCGCGCGCTTCTGGCCTGGGAATCGGCTCGCACAGACTCCCTGGTCGAGGCGATGTGAATGGGCGGGAAACAGCCGAATCCAGCGGCCCCCTTCGCCCCTTTGCAGCCGCGTGCTATAAGGCCCCCATGGCCGACAAGGCCGCATCACAGAGGCAGCAGAATGTTCGCGAATAAAGCTCTCATCCTTTCCATGGTTTCCCTGACGGCCCTGACCGCCTGCGAAACCTCGACCCAGCGCATCCAAGACCCGAATTACCGGGCGCAGAATGGCGCCGTGGCCGGGGCGGTCGGCGGCGCGCTTCTGGGCGCGGCGTTTTCGGATCACAAGGGCGCGGGCGCGCTGCGCGGTGCGCTGATCGGCGGCGCCATCGGCACGGCCATCGGCGCCAACCTGGATGCCCAGGCGGCGGACCTGCGCTCGCGGCTCGGCAACCCCAATGTCACGGTCACCAATATGGGCGACTACCTGCTGGTCAACCTGCCCGACGACGTGACCTTCGCCACCGGCAGCGCCAATGTCACCCCCGGCCTGACGCGCGAGATTCAGTCGATTGCGGCCAACCTCGTCAGCTATCCGAATTCCAACATCGAAGTCGTGGGCCATACCGACAATGTCGGCGCCGCCGCGATGAACCAGGATCTGTCCGAGCGCCGGGCCTATTCGGTCTCGTCCATCCTGATCGGCGCGGGCGTGCCCTCGGCGCGGATCGTCAGCTATGGCAAGGGCCTGACCCAGCCGGTGGCCTCGAACGACACCGCCGCGGGCCGGGCGCAGAACCGCCGGGTGGAAATCCTGATCCGGCCGAAAAGCTGAAGAGCGGAAAAGATGCAAAAAGGCCCGGGAGCGATCCCGGGCCTTTTTCATTGGGGCAGGGCGTTCAGTGCAAACGCGCCGCGACCTGTTCGATCGAGGCATCGACCGAAGCCGCCGCCTGCTCCGCCGTCATCTGGCGCTTCAACAGGTCCGCCGCCACGGCCACCGAAACCGAGATCGCCCGGTCGCGCACCGCGGCTTCCGCCGATTTCACCGCGCTTTCGATCTGCTCTTCCGCCGCCGCGAGCTTGCGGGCGATGGATTTCTGCAGGTCGCTATGCGCCTGGGCAGCGGCCATTTCGGCCTCGGCCTTGGCACCTTCGACGATGCGGGCCGATTGCGCCGTCACTTCGCGGGCCTTGGCCTCGTAAGAGACCAGCAGCGCCTGCGCCTCTTCGCGCAACAGACGCGCCTCGTCCAGGCTGTTCTTGATGCCCTGGGCGCGGTCGTCCAGCATGCGGCCGATCATCTTGGGCACGCCGAAATAGATCAGCGCGCCGATGAAGGCGATGAAGGCGACGCCGATGACGAATTCGGCATTGCGCAGCGAGAAGAAAGGGCCTTCCTCGGCGGCGAGCGCGGGGGTGGCGGCCAGCATCAACCCAAGGGTCAGAAGCTTTTTCATGTCCTTACCCTTTCAGCCGGGCGGAGACCGCCGCTTCGATGGCACCGGCATCGGCCTGGCCACCCAGCGCCGAAACCAGGGCGCCAGCGGTGTCTCGGGCCACTTCGGCCACGGCAGCCTCGGCCCCGGCGCGGATCTCGGCGATGCGCTTTTCGCTCTCGGCCGATTTGGCCTCGATCTTGGCATCGGCCTCGGCGGTGGCCGCGGCCAGCGTCTTGGCGATGTCGGCCTTGGTGGCCGCGATGATCTTGGCCGCCTCTGCCCGCGCGCTTTCCAGCGCGGCGGTATAGGCGCCTTCGGCGGCCTTGGCCTTGGCCTTCAGCTCTTCGGCCGCGGCCAGATCCTTGCCGATGGTGCCCTTGCGTTCGGCCAGAACGCCGCCGATCCGCGGCATGGCGATCTTCGCCACCACGAACCAGACGATGACCAGCGTCACCAGAAGCCAGAAGATCTGGTTCGGCCAGGTCTCGAAATTCAGCTGCGGCATGCCGGCGGAATGGCCCGCCTCGGCTGCTGCTTCTGTCGTTGCCATGATGGACCTCCGTCAGATCACTTGGATGGAACCCGGCCGGACAGGTCTCCCCGCCCGGCCGCCGGTCGCTGGTCCAAAGATCAGACGGCGAACATCAGCAGAAGGGCGATGAGGAACGAGAAGATCCCCAGGGCTTCGGCGAAGGCGATGCCGACGAAGAGGTTGGCCATTTGCGACGAAGCGGCCGAGGGGTTGCGCAGGGCGCCCGCCAGGAAGTTGCCCGCGATGGTGCCCACGCCGATGCCAGCACCGCCGAGGCCCATGGTGGCCAGGCCAGCGCCGATGTACTTGCCCATGAGCGCGAGAGAAGCGAGATCGCCAGTCATTGGTATTCTCCGTTGGTTGAAAGGTTGGATCAGTGGTGCGCTTCGCCCACGGCGTCGCGCAGATAGACACAGGTGAGGATGGTGAAGACATAGGCCTGCACCACGGCCACCAGGAGTTCGAGGCCATAGATCGCGGCGATGGCGGCGATCGGCACGACCGAGGCCACGCCCATCACGCCGGCAAAGCCCGCGAAGACCTTCATCACGGCGTGACCGGCCATGATGTTGCCGCCAAGACGGATCGAGTGGCTGAGCGGCCGGACGAAGTAAGAGATCAGCTCGATCAGCGCCAGCACCGGGCGCAGCACCAAGGGCGCCGACGAGACCCAGAACATGCCCAGAAAGCCCAGGCCCTTGCGGTAAAAGCCGACCAGGGTGACGGTCAGGAAGACCATCGCCGCCAGCACCGCCGTCACCGCGATGTGCGAGGTCGGCGCAAAGCTCCCCGGGATCAGGCCCAGCAGGTTCGAGGTCACGATGAAGGTGAAGAGCACCATCAGGTAAGGGAAGAACTTCGCGCCGTCATGGCCGGTCACTTCCTCGACCATGTCGTGGATGAAGGTGTAAAGCAGCTCGCCGATGGACTGCAGCCGCCCCGGGATGATCGACCGCCGCGCGGTGCCGACCAGCAGAAGCAGCGTGATGACCAGCACCGCGATCCCCAGCCAGAGCGTCTGGTTGGTGACGGTGAAGAGGCCGATGTGATCGCCCCCGCCCAGCGGCACGATCTGGAACTGGTGCATCGGGTCGATCACGAGACCGCCTTCTTCCGCCATGGTCATTCCCCTTCGTCTTTGGCAGCCGCGGCCGCCTTTTCCGGTGCGGCCTGCGCCGCCTGTGTCAACTGCTTCGCCGAGCCCAGCATCGTCTTGATGCCCGCCGCAAAGCCGAGCAGGGTGAAGATCGCCAGGAAGACCGGAAGCGTCCCCGTCAGGGTGTCGATCCCGTAGCCGATCGCCGCCCCCAGGCCAATGCCCGTCGCCAGCTCCAGCACCATCCTCCAGGCCACCTCGCCCTGCGAGAAACCTGCGCCCGTCTTCTTGGGCTTTTTCCCCTGGGCGCCCTTCAAAGCCGCGATGCGCGCTTCCAGCGCGGCCAGCTTTTCGGGGTCGGGTTCAGGGGTCATCACGCCCTCGTGACAGTTGGCGCAACCTAAGGAGCGGGGGGGAAAGAGTGAACCAAGGTTATGCAAAGAATAACGCCTGACAAGTCATTGGAACTAATAGGTTTCCTTCGATCCTCCGCACGGGCTGGTTCAGCCTCGCGCCGCCCTGCATATTCAACCACCCGGTTGACCTTGGCACGATCCCCCCCCAAATTCATGCGATGACCGATGCGCTCGACCTCGCCTTCGCCGCCCTTGCCGACCCGACCCGCCGGGCGATCCTGCGCATGCTTCTGGAGGACGACATGGCGGTGACCGATGTCGCCGAGCCCTTCCAGATGTCGCTGACCGCGATTTCGAAGCACCTTCAGGTGCTGACCGAGGCGGGGCTGATCAGCCAGGAAAAGCGCGGCCGGGTGAAATGGTGCAAGCTGGAACCCGAGGCTTTGCGCCCCGCCTCGGTCTGGATGCAGAGCTTCGGCCAGTTCGAGCCGGTGGACCTCGATGCCTTCGAACGGTTCCTGGAGCGAGAGCTGGAAGCGCCCGAAACCGAAGAGCACGACCCGGCCTGAAATCTGCTGCGCGCCGACAGCCGCGCCGATCACCACTTGGACCCGTGGCGCGATGATCGGCGCATGTGGGATATTTTTGGACCAATGAAATGTGGGATTGCGTGCCGTCTGCGGTCGCACCTCCAAGGATCTTCTGTGGGACAGGTTTGGATCTATGAGATGACAGGGCCACGCGTCGTCCTCCGTCGTCCCCGGAAGTCCCATCGCTGCCAGTGCCGAACCCGCGCGCCGCCTCCCCCCGCGCCCCTTGCGCCTTTCATACTGGCTCAAATATCCCACGGGGTGCGTCCATCGGTGCGCCAT
>CAMFIX010000279.1 GCA_945952425.1 uncultured Pseudorhodobacter sp.
GCCGTGATACCCATCGCCTATTTCAGCGAATTCCGCTGCCCCTACTGCCGGGTGCTGGAAAAGGAACTTGCAACGGTTCTGCAAGACAACCCCGGCACCGTCCGGCTGGTTCAGCACGAGTTGCCGATTTTCGGGCCGCCGTCGGAATATGCCGCACGAGCCTCGGTCGCGGCGGCTCGGCAAGGGCTTCAGCAGGACCTGCGCCGACGCCTGATGCGTTCGCCGCTGGTGCCCGATCCCGCTCTCATCGCGCGGCTTGCCACCGAAGTCGGCCTCGACGCGTCCCGCCTGCTGTCGGACATGTCGCAGCCCGATGTTCAGGCGGAACTCGACCGGACCCGCGCGCTGGCCGACGTTTTCGGTTTTGCCGGTACGCCCGGCCTGGTCATCGGCCGGACTGTGCTGAACGGCGCGGTCAAAGCGGAAACCATCGAACGCATCCTTGCCGAAGAACGCAAGGAGCCGCCGTTGCAATGCTAGCCTGAAACGGGGCGACACAGGCCGCCCCGCTTCAATGGTCAGGGGCCGGGCACGGTCTGCCCCATGTTCATGTCGCCCATTCCGGGCTTGGTCGCAAAATCCATGTTGCTGAGGGATTGCTTCCAGGCACCATAGCCGATGATCGCGGCGACCACAGCGGCCCCCAAGGCAAAGTAGATCTTCGTCACTTTGCTCTCCGCGCTCTGCAGTACTCGGATCACGCAGGCTGATAGCCTGCCTCGGCCAGCGCCGCCGTCAGCGCCTCGCGCGGTGCGGCGGTCTTGACCTCGACCTTGTGGCTGGCGGGATCGGCCTGCACCTCGGCCTGGGGGTCGACCGACTGGATCGCCTTCGTCACGCTGCGCGCACAGCCGCCGCAGGTCATGTTTTCGATATGGAACTGCATGAATGCCTCCTTCGGGTTTCGCATCATGCAAGGAGAGATAGGGCTTCCCACCGTTGTAAGGTCAAGAACACAAAGCCGTGATCGTCGATGGCATATCGGGGCTTGACCTTGCCATGATGGGAAGCCTTATCTCGGTCTGCGGAAACAGGCGCTCAAGGAGTTCCGCCATGAACATGCAGCCCAAGACGCAGCAAGGCACCCCGCCGGAAAGGATCGTGCTGGAGGTCGAAGGCATGACCTGCGCCTCTTGCGTGGCCCATGTCGAACGCGCCCTGAAAGCGGTGCCCGGCGTCGCATCGGCCGCGGTCAATCTGGCGACCGAACGGGCCGAGGTGACGGGCGCCGCGCTGGACCAAGCCGCGCTTGTCAAGGCGGTCGAGGCGGCGGGCTATGATGTCCCCTCCCGCCCGGTGGACCTGGCCATCGAGGGGATGACCTGCGCCTCTTGCGTGGCGCGGGTGGAAAAGGCGCTGAAAGCGGTGCCGGGCACGACCTCGGCGGCGGTGAACCTGGCGACCGAGCGGGCGAGCGTGACGGGCACGGCCGAGCTTGCCGCCCTGATCCGCGCGGTCTCGGACGCGGGCTATGATGCCCATGTCGCCACGCCAGCCCTGGCGACGGCCGACGCCGCGGCGGCGAAAAAAGCCGCCGAGGAGGTGGCGCTCAAGCGCAATGTCCTGATCGCCGCCGCCCTGACTCTGCCGGTCTTCGCGCTGGAGATGGGTTCACATCTGTTCATGGCGGCCCATATGGCGGTGGTGAACACGATCGGGCAGCAGAACAGCTGGTATCTGCAATTCGTGCTGGCCACGGTCGTGCTGTTCGGCCCCGGCCTGCGGTTCTTCCGCAAGGGCTTGCCCGCGCTGGCCCGTCTTGCCCCCGACATGAACAGCCTGGTCGCCGTCGGCACCGCTGCGGCCTATGGCTATTCGCTGGTGGCGACCTTCCTGCCCGGCCTGCTGCCGCCCGACACGATCAATGTCTATTACGAGGCGGCAACCGTGATCGTCACGCTGATCCTGCTGGGCCGCTGGCTGGAGGCGCGCGCCAAGGGCCGCACCTCGGAGGCGATCAAGCGGCTGGTGGGGTTGCAGGCCAAGACGGCGCGGGTGCGTCGCGGCGGCCAGGTCGTCGAACTGCCGGTGGCCGAGATGCGCCCCGGCGATGTCGTCGAGGTGCGTCCCGGCGAACGGGTGCCGGTGGATGGCGAAGTGACGGAAGGCGCAAGCTGGATCGACGAGAGCATGATCTCGGGCGAGCCTTTGCCGGTCGAAAAGACGCCGGGCAGCGCGGTCACCGGCGGCACGGTCAACCAGACCGGCGCCTTCACCTTCCGCGCGACTGCGGTGGGCAAGGCGACGATGCTGGCACAGATCATCCGCATGGTCGAAGCCGCGCAGGGCGGCAAGCTGCCGATCCAGGCCTTGGTCGACCGCGTGACGATGTGGTTCGTGCCGGTCGTCATGGCGCTGGCGGTGCTGACCTTTGCCACCTGGCTGATCTTCGGCCCCGATCCGGCGCTGACGTTCGGCCTGGTCAACGCTGTGGCGGTGCTGATCATCGCCTGTCCCTGCGCCATGGGCCTGGCCACGCCGACCTCGATCATGGTCGGCACCGGGCGCGGCGCGGAACTGGGCGTGTTGTTCCGCAAAGGCGAGGCGTTGCAAGCGCTTCAAGGCGTCAAGGTGGTGGCGCTGGACAAGACCGGCACCCTGACCGAGGGCAAGCCCCGGCTGACCGACCTTGCCCTCGCGCCGGGGTTCGACCGGGCCGAGGTCCTGGCGCTGGTCGCGGCGGTCGAGGGGAAGTCGGAACACCCGATCGCCCGGGCCATCGTCGCGGCGGCAGCCGAAGAGGGGCTGAGCCTGCCCGAGGTCAGTGCTTTCGGCTCGGTCACCGGCTTCGGCGTGGTGGCAGAGGCCGGCGGGCGCCGGGTCGAGGTCGGCGCCGACCGGTATATGGCGAAACTCGGGCTGGATGTCGCGGCCTTCGCCGATCAGGCGGCGCGGATGGGCGATGAGGGCAAGTCGCCGCTTTATGCCGCGATCGACGGGCGGCTGGCCGCGATCCTCGCTGTTGCCGATCCGATCAAGCAATCCAGCCCCGCCGCGATCGCCGCCCTGCACCGGCTCGGACTGAAAGTCGCGATGATCACCGGGGACAATGCCCGCACGGCGGGCGCCATCGCCCGCCAGCTTGGCATCGACGAGGTGGTGGCCGAGGTTCTGCCCGATGGCAAGGTCGCCGCCGTCAAGCGGCTGAAGGCGCAGGGCACACTGGCCTATGTCGGCGACGGGATCAACGACGCCCCGGCTCTGGCCGAAGCCGATGTGGGCCTTGCCGTCGGCACCGGCACCGACATCGCCATTGAGGCGGCGGATGTCGTGCTGATGTCCGGGCGCTTGACCGTGGTGCCCGATGCCATCGGGCTGTCCAAGGCGGTGATGCGCAACATCCGGCAGAATCTGTTCTGGGCCTTCATCTACAATGCCGCGCTGATCCCGGTTGCGGCGGGCGCGCTTTATCCCGGCCTCGGGCTTCTGCTGTCGCCGGTCATCGCGGCGGGGGCGATGGCTTTGTCCTCGGTCTTCGTGCTTAGCAACGCGCTGCGTCTGCGGCGCTTTGCGCCTGTTAACCTGTGAGGTGCCGGAATGAATATCGGTGATGCGTCAAAAGCTTCGGGCGTCTCGGCCAAGATGATCCGTTATTACGAGGAAACCGGGCTGATCCCGGCGGCGGGGCGCACGACATCGGGCTATCGCACCTATGGCGATACCGATGTGCAGATCCTGCGGTTCATCCGCCGGTCGCGGGATCTGGGGTTTTCGGTCGAAAAGATCACCGAACTGCTGGCGCTCTGGCGGGATCGCTCGCGGCAAAGCGCCGATGTCAAAGAACTGGCGCATGAGCAGATCGCGGGGCTTGAGATCAGGATCGCCGAGATGCAGGCCATGGTCCAGACCCTGAGCAAGCTTGCCGAGGCCTGTTGCGGGGACCACCGGCCGGAATGTCCGATCTTGGAGGATCTTGGCGGCGCCTCCGATCCTGGCGCCGGGGCACCTTTCGCGGCGCCACGGCCAAGGGCCGGCTTGAAAGGGCACTTGCCACGGGCCTGACTTGGGCTGTCGCCGGTGTCAGCACTGGAACCTAGGTGTCAGCTGCGGCGAGACCTCGGGTCCGCAGCCAGATCGAGACATGACAGAGAATTTACCCGTCGCGCGGGTTGGCCGCTGGCCGTCGCGCGATGCGTCCGTTACACTGAAAGGATGTCCGTCCTGATCCGCAGTCTTTGGGTTCTGCTTGTCACCATTTTCGTGGCGGGCACGCTTGCGGTCTCGGCGGCTCCGCTGCGGGCGGAACCCGCGCCCCTGATGGCGGGCATGGCGATGGCTCAGGACGGGCAGGATTGCCCGAAATGCGATCCCAAGATGGACATGATGGCCAGCTGCACCTTGACATGCGCGCTGTCCACGGAGGGAGTCCTTCTGAACCATGCGGCTTTGCCGTCGGGCATCGCGCTTTGCCGCTTTGACATGCCCGACATCGCCGCCAAAGGGCGCGACACAGCCCCGGGCTTCATTCCTCCACGAACCGTCCTCATCGCCTAGGTGGCGCGCCGTTCGGGTGCGCCTCTGGAAGCTTGCGCGCCTTGCGGCACGCCGGCGGATGTCAGGCCCCGTCCCATGGACCGGGCGAATAGGATGATACATGATGTCTTTCACACGATTTGCGGTGCTTTCGCGACGACGGCTTCTGGGCGGTCTGGGCGTGGCGGCGCTTGGGGCTGCGGTTTCGCCTGGCATATTGCGGGCCTTTGCAGGCACGGCGCGGCGCCCGACGGGAAAGGTTACGGCCCTGGCCTTCGACCAGGGCACGCTTGTCCTGGCTGCGGCCGGGATCTGGACCAGCC
>CAMFIX010000280.1 GCA_945952425.1 uncultured Pseudorhodobacter sp.
CTGAAGGGCAACGTCAACTGGATGAAGAGCCACGAAATCCGCATGGCCTCCGCCGCCTTCGGCGACATGGCCGAGGACATCAAGCCGATCATCCCGGGCGGCACGTCGGACTCCGGCGCCTTGGATGCGGTCTTCGAAGTGCTGGTCCGCTCGGGCCGCAATGCGCCGATGGCCAAGACCATGCTGGTGCCGGAGGCCTGGTCCAAGCAGACCGCCAACATGCCCAAGGCCTGGGCGGATATGTACAACTATTGCAACTCGATCATCGAGCCGTGGGATGGCCCTGCCGCGCTCGCGATGACCGATGGCCGCTGGGTTTGCGGCGGGCTGGACCGCAACGGGTTGCGGCCGATGCGCTATGTCATCACCGGCGACGGGATGCTGATCGCGGGGTCGGAAGCGGGCATGGTTCCCGTGGACGAAGGCACCGTGCGCGAAAAGGGCGCCTTGGGGCCGGGGCAGATGATCGCGGTCGATATGGCCGAGGGCAAGCTCTACCACGACACCGAGATGAAGGACAAACTGGCCGCCGCCCAGCCCTATGGCGACTGGATCGAGAAGATCGTCGATCTGAACGCTTTGCTGCGCGATGTGCCGGAAGTCGCGACCTATACCGGCGACGCGCTCCGCCGTCGTCAGCTGGCCGCCGGCTTCACGCTGGAAGAGATCGAGCAGGTTCTGCTGCCGATGGCCGAGGACGGCAAGGAAATGATCGCCTCGATGGGCGACGACACGCCGGTCGCGGTGCTGTCGAACGTCTATCGTCCGCTGAGCCATTTCTTCCGCCAGAACTTCAGCCAGGTCACCAACCCGCCGATCGACAGCTTGCGCGAAGGCCGGGTGATGAGCCTGAAGACCCGCTTCGGCAACCTGCGCAATGTGCTGGACGAGAACTCGTCCCAGAACGAAATCCTCGTGCTGGAAAGCCCCTTCCTCGCCAATGGCGAGTTCAAGGTGCTGGTCGAGCGTTTCGGCGCGCAGGTGGCGTTCATCGACTGCACCTTCGCCCCGGGGCCTGACGCGCTGCGCAAGGCGCTGGAGCGTATCCGGACCGAGGCGGAAGATGCCGTCCGCTCGGGCGCAGGCCAGTTGGTTCTGACCGACGAGCATCAGGGCGAGGGCCGCGTGGCCATGCCGATGATCCTGGCCACTTCGGCGGTGCACAGCTGGCTGACCCGCAAAGGGCTGCGGACCTTCTGTTCGATCAACGTGCGCGCGGCGGAGTGCATCGACCCGCACTATGTCGCCGTGCTGATCGGCTCGGGCGCCACGACGGTGAACCCCTATCTCGCCGAGGACACCATCGCCGACCGCATCGCGCGGGGCCTGCTGCCGGGGTCTTTGGTCGATGCGATGCGGCTTTACCGCGATGCCATCGACGCCGGGCTGTTGAAGATCATGTCCAAGATGGGGATCTCGGTGATCTCGTCTTATCGCGGCGGCCTGAACTTCGAGGCGGTTGGCCTGTCTCGCGCCATGGTGGCCGAGTATTTCCCCGGCATGCAAAGCCGCATCTCGGGCATCGGCCTCGTCGGCATCCAGCTGAAATGCGAAGAGGTCCATGCCAAGGGCTGGCTGAGCGACAGCCGCATCCTGCCGGTCGGCGGCTTTTACAAGGCGCGGCGGACGGGCGAGAAGCACGCCTGGGAAGCGCAGACGATGCACATGCTGCAATCGGCCTGCGATAGGGCGAGCTATGACATCTGGAAGCAGTATTCCGCCGCGATGCGGGCCAATCCGCCGATCCATATCCGCGATCTGCTGGATGTGAAGCCGCTGGGCCGTCCGGTGCCGATCGAAGAGGTGGAAAGCATCACCTCGATCCGCAAGCGGTTTGTCACGCCGGGGATGTCCCTGGGCGCACTGTCGCCCGAGGCGCACAAGACGCTGAACGTCGCGATGAACCGCATCGGCGCGAAATCCGACAGCGGCGAGGGCGGCGAAGACCCGGCGCATTTCCTGCCGGAGCCGAACGGGGATAACCCCTCGGCCAAGATCAAGCAGGTGGCCTCCGGGCGCTTTGGCGTCACGGCGGAATACCTGAACGCCTGCGAAGAGCTGGAGATCAAGGTCGCCCAGGGGGCCAAGCCCGGCGAGGGTGGCCAGCTGCCCGGCATGAAGGTCACGGCGCTGATCGCGCGGCTTCGGCACTCGACGCCGGGGGTGACGCTGATCTCCCCGCCGCCGCACCACGACATCTACTCCATCGAAGACCTCGCCCAGCTGATCTATGACCTGAAGCAGATCAACCCGCGCGCCAAGGTGACGGTGAAGCTGGTGTCGTCCTCGGGCGTCGGCACGATTGCGGCGGGCGTGGCCAAGGCCAAGGCCGACGTGATCCTGATCTCGGGGCACAACGGCGGCACCGGGGCCTCGCCGGGGACCAGCATCAAATACGCGGGGCTGCCGTGGGAGATGGGCCTGACCGAGGCGCATCAGGTTCTGGCGATGAACAACCTGCGCGAGCGGGTGACCTTGCGCACCGACGGGGGTCTGCGGACCGGCCGCGATGTGGTGATGGCTGCGATGATGGGCGCCGAGGAGTTCGGCATCGGCACCGCCGCGCTGATCGCCATGGGCTGCATCATGGTGCGTCAGTGCCAGTCCAACACCTGCCCCGTGGGCGTCTGCACGCAGAATGAATCTCTGCGGCAGAAGTTCACCGGCAGCGCGGACAAGGTGGTGAACCTCATCACCTTCTATGCGCAGGAAGTGCGGGAGATCCTGGCCTCCATCGGGGCGCGGTCCCTGGACGAGATCATCGGGCGGGCGGACCTGCTGACGCAGGTCTCGCGCGGGTCGGTGTTCCTGGATGACCTCGACCTCAACCCGCTGCTGATCTCGGTCGATTCGATGCAGAAGATCACCTACGACCGTTCGAAGCCGCGCAACCATGTGCCCGACACGCTGGATGCCGAGATCATCAAGGACGGCCACCGCTTCTTTGAAGACGGCGAGAAGATGCAGCTGTCCTATGCGGTGCGCAACACGCTGCGCACCATCGGGACGCGGGCGTCTTCCCATATCGTCAAGCGGTTCGGCATGCGCAATGCGTTGCAGGCCGACCATCTGACGGTGAAGCTGACGGGGTCGTGCGGGCAGTCACTGGGGGCTTTCGCGGTGCGGGGGCTGAAGATCGAGGTGCAGGGCGATTCGAACGACTATGTCGGCAAGGGGCTCTCGGGCGGGACGATCACGGTGCGGCCGCAGATGTCCTCGCCGCTGACCGCGGCCGAGAATACGATCATCGGCAACACGGTGCTCTATGGCGCGACGGATGGCTATTTGTATGCCGCCGGTCGGGCCGGGGAGCGCTTCGCCGTCAGGAACTCGGGCGCCAAGGTGGTGGTCGAGGGCTGCGGGTCGAACGGCTGCGAATACATGACGGGCGGGGTGGCGGTGATCCTCGGCCGGATCGGCGCGAACTTCGGGGCGGGGATGACGGGCGGCATGGCCTATATCTACGACCCCGACGGCACGGCAGAGGATATGATCAACCCCGAGACGCTGTTGACCTGCGGCATCGGCCATCCGCATTGGGAGGCGCAGGTGAAAGGGCTGATCGAGGCGCATGTCGCCGAGACGGGCTCGCGTCACGGGGCGCGCATCCTGTCGAACTGGGCGGAAGAGCGGGCGAATTTCCTGCAAGTCTGCCCGGTGGAGATGGTGTCGCGCTTGCCGCATCCGCTGAGCGACGAGCCGGTGAAGGTGCCGGCAGAGTAAGGGCACGATTTTTCGGCGAAAAATCGGGGCGCGCGGGGGGAAACCTGCGCGCTCTTTGTTTTGGCCGGGGAGGGGGCCCTGCCCCCGCCTTCGGCCCCCCGGGATATTTTTAGACCAGTGAAATCAGGGCAGGAGGGGGAGGAGGTCGGGGCTCGCAAAGCCGTCAGGGATCATGCCCTTGGCCGTCTGAAAGGCGCGCAGCGCGGCCTGGGTGTTGGGGCCGATCTTGCCGTCGGCGCCCTGGGTCGAGAAGCCGGCTTTCGTCAGCCTCTCTTGCAGGGCGACGCGCTCGGCCAGGGTGAGGGCGCGCAGGTCGCGGGGCCAGGCGGCTTGCACGGGGCCGCCGCCCTTGATCCGGTCGGACAAAAGGCCCACGGCGATGACATAGGCGTCGGCGGGGTTATAGGCTTCGATCACGTGGAAGTTCGGGCAGATCAGGAAGATCGCGCCGCGGTGCCCGGCGGGGGCGAGAAGCGAGGCCTCGCAATCGGGCAGGGTGCCGGTGACGCCCAGGGCTGCCCAATCGGCGCTGGGCTTCTTCACCCGCTCGCCGATGAGGGTCCAGTCGAAGCCCTTGGGGATCGTGACCTCCACCCCCCAGGGGCCCTTGCCCCAGCCCCAATGCGCGAGGAAGGCCGCGGTCGAGGCCAGGGCATCAGTCGGGTCGTCGGCCCAGAGCGCCTTTTGCCCGTCGCCGTCGAAATCGACGGCCAGCGTCAGCACGTTCGAGGGCATGAATTGCGTGTGCCCGACCGCGCCGGCCCAGGAGCCTTTCAGATCCGCCGGGGCGCCGTCCTGCACCAGCTTCAGGGCGGCGATCAGTTCGCTTTCGAAATAGGTGGCGCGGCGGGTGGATGACGCCAGGGTCGCGAGGCTGGCCAGAACCGGAATGTCGCCGCGGTTGGCGCCGTAATCGCTCTCCAGCCCCCAGATCGCCACGACGACAGCGGGGTCGACGCCATAGCGGGCGCCGATGGCCTTCAGCGCGGCGGCATGGGCTTTCATCGCCTTGCGGCCCCGGGCGCCGCGGTCGTCCGACACGGCGCCCTCGAGGTAATCCCAGC
>CAMFIX010000281.1 GCA_945952425.1 uncultured Pseudorhodobacter sp.
TTGGACCGACCGGGCGCGCGGCATGATCGCGGCGAAGGAATACCGCTACATCTCGCCCGTGATCCTCTATGACAAGGCCACGCGCGAGGTTGGCCGCGTAACCGGGGCTGGTTTGGTGCATCGCCCCAACCTTCAGCTGCAAGCTCTGAATGCCCAAGACGCGCCCTCACCTCCCCAGCCGGAAGCACCGGCGGCCGTGGCGGCCATGCTGGACATGCTCGGCCTGACGCCCGAGGCCACGGCAACCGAGGTGATCACGGCGCTTCTGGCCCGCGTGTCCAAGCCTGCACCGGCCACGGCAACGCAAGCCCAGGCCGGGACCGAGGCAACCGCCTTGGGCATTCCCGACCCGACCCGTTTTGTCGAAGTCTCGGCGCTGAACGCGGTCCTGAAGGGCGCTGCCCAGGAGCGGACCAAGGGCAAGATCGAACGCGCCATCCGCGAAGGCTTCATCGCGCCCGGCATGCGCAAATGGGCCACGGCGCTCTGCGACCAGTCCGACGCGATGTTCGATGGCGTCTCGCGTGAAGTCCGACCCGACCTTCGCCAATCTCATGCGCCCGGCCGGGATCGCGACGGCGCACCTCGAAGAGGCCAGCGACCATGCCAGCGATCCGGTGGCAGTGCCGGTTTGCGAGCAACTCGGCCTGAAGCCCGAGGCTCTGGGCCGGTAACGAACGGGGGAGGCGAGCCCCCTGCCTTCCCCGTGGTTGGACGGAAGGCGAGCGAAGTCCCGCGCCGATTCTCGCCCCCGTTTTGAAAAATGGTGCGGCGCGGGGCTTCGTTCAATCCGTCTTGAAGATGTTCCCATGTCCGAAGTCGTCCGCCCCCGGCCCAAACCCACCGCCCGAGGCTCGAAGCCTTCGTGGACGCCATCCCTCTCATTTAGCGGCTTTGACGAGGCCGTCAGCTTCCTGATGCACTTCGGCGGCGCCGAACTCCATCTGCCGAAGAACCCCAAGGGCCGAAGCCACGCCGCAGCCCTCTTCGGCGCGCAGGCCGTAGCAAAGCTTGGCCAGCCCACGGCGGCATCACTTGGGCGCCGCGTCCCCCTGGCCAAGCCCTGGCTGGCCCGCGTCTATGCCCAGGCCGCGGCCACACCACCGCCAGCATCGCCCGCACCCTGCGCGCCTCTGACGTGACCGTCCGGCGCTGGCTGAAGGAAGGGGAAGCGGGATGACCGGCAAGCGCGAAACCCTCGACACCGCCTTCAAGCTTCGCGCGCTCGCCGCCCGCCTGGAAGGCGCCGCAAACGACCTTTCAACGGGCCGTAAAGTACCCGTTGAAGGCACTTCCCCTCTTGCCGCCTGGCGCGCCGCGCGCCGCGGCGGAACCCCCAGCCGGACCACGCCTGACCCTGAGGTGGAAGCCTTCGTTCTTTCCCGGATCGAAGCGATGACCTATGCTCAGATTGTAGGCGCTGTGGCCGAGAGCTTCCCCAAAAGCCGCCATATCAGCATGCCCATCCCGCAACGTTGCTGGGCAAAGCGAAGGGCCTCAATCAGCTAATATCACGCATTACTGGCTAATCCCAGATAACCGTAGACCTTGTGGCACCATACCGCAGACCATGTGACATACCGGCAGAGATAGTTACAACACATCGGGGCGCGCAACCGCGCCGCGGTCGGCTCTGTCGAAACGGCCAACGACACTCTCGGCAAGGGGTGCGAGGCCGGGGCTCACGTCGCGGAGAGCGGCGCGGGGCGCTATTTGCCGGTCGCGGCGATTTCGGCGAGGCGGGCCTGGACCAGGGCGAGGATCAGGGGCTCGGGCAGGGGATGCGTCGGGGTGAAGGAGATGGCGCCGGGGGTGGTATTGAAGCCTGCGGTCAGCTCGGGGAAGAGGCCCACGATGTTGCCCGAATGGGGGTAGTAGCCGCAGTTTCTGGCGAAGGCGGCATAGCCTGCGACCATGCGGCCCTTTGGGCCGGGTTGGCGAAAGCCGGGCATCTTGTAGCTGATGACCTCGAGGTGGTCGGGGAGGTGCGATTTCAGGAGGGCGCGCAGGCGGGTGAGGGCCTGGCGCTGATCCTCGGGGAGGGCGGCGAGGTAGGTGTCGACTTCGGATAGGGCGGGGGCGGGCATGGGGCTCTCTGGGTTTGGGGTAGAAGAGCCTGGGCCGTGGGGTGGGGTCAAGCGGGGAGGGTGCGGGGCTGGCCGAGGTCAAGCGGGCTCCGCCGAGGTGAGGCGCCTCGGGCGGGGCGGCGAGGTCGTGTCGGTTTTGACGGTCCGGGGCGATGCGCGAGAGGGCACGGGGCTCTTGGGGGTTCGGAGCAGAAGAGCCTGGGCGGTGGGATCAAGCGTGGAGGGGCTGCTGTGGGGCTTCGGGGCGGCGCCGGTGCCTGCCGTGTCGGAGTGCGCTCAGCGGCGGCGGCGGATGTCGTGGCCGGTGTCCTCCAGGAAGATCTTGACGTCAATCGGGGCGAGGCCGTTCTTTTGCAGCTTGTCGAAGGGCGGCGCAGGTTGGGCCACCAGGTCGGACCAGCGGCGCCCAGGTCGGGGAACCAGCCAGAAGAGCTCGATGTCTGCGCTGAAGGGCGTACGGGTCATCAGCCAGCGCGGCATCCGATCAGGGGTCTCGCCGCCTTCGCCGAGCCAGAGGATGTAGCGCTCGAAACTCGGGATCGAGAGGCTCGCCCAGAGGATCAGGCGCATCGGCTCCGCGGCGCCTTGAATCGACAAGGTCAGCAAGGCGCGCACGAACCTGTCATCCCCGAAGCGGCAGAAGTCTTCGGTCTGGATGTCGCCCTGCGACGCATTCAGCTCTGCATTTGGCAGGATGGGGCCGATCACCGATTCCGAAAACATGCGGTCGTAGATCTTGGAGAAGACGTCGTAGCTCGGCATGCCGCAGCACGGGCAGGTGCCATCCGTCTTGAGCACCCATGCCAGACCCGACCAGTCCGGACCATCTGGGTTCACTCCGCCGCCTTCATCTCGAACCCTTCCTCCAGCTTGTCGGACGGCGCGATCGGGTAGTCGCCCGAGAAGCAGGCGTCGCAGAATTTGGGGGCTTTGGGGTCGCGGCCCTGGGCTTCTCCGGCGGCGCGGTAGAGGCCGTCGAGCGTGATGAACTTCAGGCTGTCCACGCCGATCCAGTCGCGCATTTCGTCTTCGCTCATCGTCGCGGCCAGGAGCTTGGACCGCTCGGGCGTGTCCACGCCGTAGAAGCACGGCCAGGCGGTCGGCGGAGAGGCGATGCGGAAGTGGACCTCGGCGGCGCCGGCCTCCAGGATCATGTCCTTGATCTTGCGCGAAGTCGTGCCGCGCACCACCGAATCGTCCACCAGGATCACCCGCTTGCCCTTGATCAGCGCGCGGTTGACGTTCAGCTTCAGCCGGACGCCCATGTTGCGGATGCTCTCGGTCGGCTCGATGAAGGTCCGGCCCATATACTGGTTGCGGATGATCCCCATCGCATAGGGGATGCCGGATTCCTGGCTGTAGCCGATGGCGGCCGGGGTGCCCGAATCGGGGACGGGGCAGACGAGATCCGCCTCGACCGGGGCTTCGCGGGCCAGTTCGACGCCGATCTGGCGGCGGGTTTCATAAACCGAACGGCCACCGATGATCGAATCGGGGCGGGAGAAATAGACCTGTTCGAAGATGCAGAAGCGCCCGGCATGGGTGCCGAAGGGGCGCGAGGAGGTGATCTTGCCGTCCTCGATCACCACCATCTCGCCCGGTTCGATCTCGCGCACGAATTCGGCGCCGATGATGTCCAGACCGCAGGTCTCCGAGCTGAGCGCCCAGGCGCTGTCGCCCAGGCGCCCCAGCACCAGCGGCCGCACGCCCAAGGCGTCGCGCACGCCGATCAGCTTGGTACGGGTCATGGCGACGACGGAAAACGCGCCCTCCACCCGGCGCAAGGCGTCTTTCATGCGTTCGGGGATCGTCTTCTGGATCGAGCGCGCCATCAGGTGGATGATGCATTCCGAATCAGAGGAGGACTGGAAGATCGAGCCGCGCTCGATCAGCTCGCGGCGGAGCGCCGCCGCATTGGTCAGGTTGCCGTTATGGGCAATCGCGGCGCCCCCCATGGCGAATTCGCCGAAGAAGGGCTGCACGTCGCGGATCGCGGTCGCGCCCTTGGAGCCTGCGGTGGAATAGCGCACATGGCCGATGGCCAAAGGCCCCGGCAAAGTGTCCATCACATCGGCCTTGGTGAAATTGTCGCGCACATAGCCGAAGCGCCGGGCCGAGTTGAAACCGCTGTTGGGATCATGGGCGACGATGCCCCCGGCCTCTTGCCCACGGTGCTGCAGGGCGTGCAGCCCCAGCGCCACGAAGTTGGCCGCATCGCCCACCCCGATCACGCCGAAAATCCCGCACTCTTCCTTCAGCTTGTCATCATCAAAGGGATGGGCGAGGGGGGGGCGCTTCATGGAACCTCCAAGGCTGGCTTGGCGCTCACATAGGCCTTTGCGGCGGCACTGTCACCCCCTGAAAGCGCACCATCTCTGTGCGCGCTCAGCCGCCCGTGGTCGTGCCGGTCGCGGTGCCCGTTGCGGGGGCAGTTCCCTCCGCCGGAGCCTTGCAAACCGCCGTCAGCTTTTCGTATTGCGCGGTCACGGTGGCCATCAGGTTCGAGGGCACCAGCCCCTGCACATCCCCCGTCACGCCCGCGAAAATCCCCGCCGAGCGCGACTTGTCCACCATGTCGATCTGCTGATGCGCCATGTTGTAGACGACGAAGGCGGCGGCGACCAAGAGGATGCCCCGCGCCGCGCCGAAGAAGAAGCCAAGCGCCTGGTCGAGGCCCCCCAGGATCGAGCGTTGCACGAC
>CAMFIX010000282.1 GCA_945952425.1 uncultured Pseudorhodobacter sp.
CAGATCAAGGAGCTGGAGGCGCAGACGGGGCAAAAGCTGTTCGAACGCATAAGGCAAAGGGTGGTGTTGTCCGAGGCCGGGCAGCAGGCGCTGCCCGAGGTGCGCCGCCTGCTGGCCGAGGCGGAACGGCTGATGCTGGATACGCTTTCGGCGGGCCCGGTCAGCCAGACCCTGCGCGTCGCGACCCTGCCGACGTTCGGTGCGCGCTGGCTGGTGCCGCGGCTGTCGGATTTCCTGACCCGCCATCCCGAGATCGCGCTGACCGTCGAATCCCGCGACCGCAGTTTCGACTTCGAGGCCGAGGCGCTGGACCTCGCCATCCACTACGGCAAGCCGGTCTGGCCCGGCGCGGTGGCCGAGTTCCTCTGCACCGAGATCGTCGTGCCGGTCGCCAGCCGCGCCATGGCCGCGCGGCTCGGCCCCGATCTTGGCACCGCGCCCTTGCTGCACCTGACGGGAAGGCCGCGGCTCTGGTCGCAATGGTTCGCGCGCTATGGCGGGGGCGAGGCTTGGCGGGGGCAGCGCTTCGACCAGTTCTCGATGGTGATCGCGGCGGCGAGTGCGGGCTTGGGGGTCGCCCTTCTGCCGACCTATCTGATCGAGCCGGAACTCGCGGCGGGCGATCTCGTGCAGCTGCGCGATGCGCCGATGGAGACCGAAAACGCCTATTGGATCGTCGCGCCCGAGGGGCGGCAGGGCCATCGGGCAAGCCTTCTGTTCCGCGACTGGGTGCTGGGCCAGGTCAGCCGCCGCAGCCAGAGCCAGCGGGCGGCGCTTGGGGGTTAGCGCGGCAGGCGCAGCACCGCCGTCGCGCCATCGCTGAACCAGGGGTCGCCCGCGACCGACTTGCCCGCGCGCGGCCCCTGCGCCAGGGCGGGCAGGCTCTCGGCTCCCGCGGCGGTCAGATCGGCGACCAGCCGGTCGCGCTCGGCATCGAGGTCGGGGTCGATGTGGTGCAAGAGCGTGCGGTCCAGCCCGTTGTCGAAGCTCGCCGCCGCCACCCACAGATGGCTGCCATCGGGCAGGACCGCCCCCGCATCCCAGACCCGCACATGGTGGCGCAGGATCGGCCCGCCGGTATCGGCCGCGCGCTCGAAGGCCAGGTCATTGGGCTCGCCGGTCCAGAAATAGGGGGTGACGGGCGCATTCGGATCGGGACGGTTGACGACCAGCGCCCAGATCGCATCGGCCAGCGCCGCCGGAGAGGGCGCCCGCGCCGGTGTCCAGCCCGCCGCCGCCATGGAAGCGGTGACATGATCGGCATCGGCGGCCAGCAAGACCAGGTTGACCGGCTCCAGCGGGTTGCCCATCAGGCTTTCGGTCAACCGTGGCGCCGTCGCAAACAGCGCCGCGACCGTTGCCAGGGGCTGCACGCCCTCGGGCGCCGGAGGCAGGGCCAGCGCCTTGTCGTAACGCGCCGTGCTCCACCCCGCGGCGAAGATCAGCGCCAGCATGACCACCCCCGCCGCCCGCCTCTGCCCCCGGCTCAGCCGCAGCCGCCCCCGCCCGGGGCGCATCCGCAACCACTCCGCCAGCGTCACCCCGGCCAGCAGCCACAAGAGCCCGACCAGCCAGCCGTTCAGCACATCGGTCAGGAAATGCTCCACCAGGTAAAGTCGGCTGACCCCGATGGCCAGCGCCATCACCGCCCCCGCCAGCGCCGCAGCCACCGCAGGCAGCCGCGCCGTTCGCCACAGCACATAGGCCAGCATCCCCCAGAAGGCGACCGAGATCGCCGCATGGCCCGAGGGGAAACTGCCCGAAGTCTCCAGGAACCGCGCCAGCTCGGGGCGCGGGCGGTGGAAGAGCGGCTTCATCAGGTTGACCACGGCCTGGTTGCCCGCCACCGCCAACACCAGCCCCGCCCCAAGGCCGCGCCGCCCCTGCAGCGCCAGCCAGATCAGCACCGCCAGCGCCGCGGGCAGCACGACGCGCATATCGCCAAGCGCGGTGACATGGGCCGCGACCAAAAGCGCGCCGGGCGTCCAGAAGGCATGCAAGAGCTCGGCCAGCCGGGGATCGACCTGCAGGATCGGCCCGGCTTGCAGGAAGTCGAAAATCCCGTCCAGCCAGACGGTGAAGACATAGGCGAAGATCGCCATCAGGGCAGTCAGCGGCAACCCGGTGAAGGCCCCCCGCGCAAGGCGGGCGGCCAGAAAGCCGCTGACCCCCGGAAAGCGCCGGGCGAGCCGTTGCGCCAGGGGCCGCGCGGCCAGGGTCTCGACGACCGCGGCCAGGATCGGCACGACGCGCGGCACCAGGCGCACCAGCCGCCAGACCAGCCAGCCGGTCAGCGCCAGCGCCAGACCCGTCGCGCCGAGGATCAGCGCCACCCGCGTCAGCACCGGCCCCATCTGGCCCAGCACCGCCCCCGCCACATATCCCAGCCCGATATGGATGACCGCGTAAGGCACGGCTCCGACCGCCGACCACAGCCGGAAGCGCCGCGTCTCCATCCCCGCCAGAGCCGCCACCAGCGGCACCAACCCCGCCAGCGGCCCCGCGAACCGCCCGATCACCAGCGCCAGCCCGCCCCAGCGCGTGAAAAGCCGCTCCGCCCGCTGATAGGCCGGCCAGCCCGTGACCGCCCACCGTCCGGTCAGCCGACGGCGGGCAAAGCGGCCCGTCCAGTAACTCGCCTCCGACCCCAGGATCGAGCCCAGGACGACGAACCAGGCCAGGTCCGCGAAACCCAGAACGCCGCGCTGCACGAGGATGCCGCCCGCATCGACGACCAGCGTGCCGGGCAGGACGACGCCGGTGACGAACCAGCCCTCCAGCGCCGCGGCGAGGCCGATCAGCCAGTAGCTCGCCTCCCCGAAAGAGGTCAGCTCCGGCAGCAAAGAGGACAGGTCGGGCATGGCATGGGTTTCGACGGCCCGCGCGGGCCTGTCAAGCCGGGGCTGGACTTTCCGGGGTGAGTCGCGCAGCATCTCCGCCAGGGGTCCGCTGTCCGGCTGCAGGGGGATTTTCGCAGAAAATCCGCGAAAGAGGCGGAAGTTCAGGGGGTTGCGCGGCAAAGTTTGCGCGTTGCGCGAGGTCTGCCCCCTGCCCCGCCAAAGAAATCTATGGACGCCCCCGCAGTTGCGTGTCATTTGTCGTTTCGACGCCATTCCCCGCAGATGACGCAGTTTGGCGACAAAACCGAAAGCGGCCCGAAAAGAGGCCGGAACGAGGGTCACGATGGCGCGCGCAGATTTCCCTGCTCCCGGCTCGATTGCCGGAACGATCAGTGCCAATGCCGCCCGTCTCTCCGAGGCGCTGAACGCGCATATGCGCAATTCCTTCCAGCCCGAAAGCCGCAAGACGCTTCGCAAGTTCCACCCGGCCGAGGTCGCCGAGCTGACCGGCCTGTCGATGTCGAACCTGCGCACCCGTCACCAGGAAGGCGATTTCCCCGAGGTGGAGACCGATTCCCGCGGGCGCAGGCTCTATTCCGCCGCCGAGATCGACCAGATCCGCCATGTGATGGCCCGCACCGGCCGCAATGGCGAGGCCTATCTGCCGGGCCGCCGGGCGGGCGACGGGCTGCAGGTGATTTCGGTCGTGAACTTCAAGGGCGGCTCGTCCAAGACCACGACCGCGATCCATCTTGCGCAGCGCTATGCCCTGCGCGGCTACCGCGTCCTGGCCATCGACATGGACCCGCAGGCCAGCCTGACCACGATGTTCGGCTATCGCCCCGAGATCGAATTCGCCGAAACAGGGACGATTTACGACGCCTTGCGCTATGACGACCCGGTGCCTTTGGCCCAGGTGATCCGCAAGACCTATTTCCACAACCTCGACCTCTGCCCCGCTGGCCTGCTGCTCTCGGAATACGAGACCGAAACGGCCTATGCCCTGCAGCACCGTGTCGAACCGCCCTTCACCCAAAGGCTCGCCATCGCGCTGGACGAGGTCGAGGCGCAATACGACCTGGTCCTGATCGACTGCCCGCCGCAGCTGGGCTTTACCACCATGTCGGCGCTTCTGGCCTCCACTGGGCTGCTGATAAACGTCGTGCCCTCGATGCTAGATGTGGCCTCAATGGCGCAATTCCTTGAAATGGCAGGGGAAATTGTCCGCACACTGGAGGAATCCGCCGGGCCGACCGATTGGCGTTTCCTGAAATTCCTGATCTCGCGCTATGAGCCCACCGATGTGCCCCAGGCGCAGATGGCGGGGTTCCTGCGCTCGATCCTGCTGGACCAGGTGCTGATGACGCCGATGCTGAAATCGACCGCGATTTCGGATGCGGGGATGACGCAGCAGACGATCTACGAGCTCGACCCGACCCATGTCGTGCGCAAGACGCTGGAGCGCATCCTGGAAAGCGTGAACGGGGCGGCGGACGAGCTGGAGGCGGTGATTCAGGCCGCCTGGGGGAGGAACGTCTGATGGCACGGCGCAACATTTTCCAACCCCCGCCGCCACCGCAAAAGGCCGATACAGAGCCGCAGACGCGCTTTCCGGCGACCGGGGCGATGACGGGGATGAAGTCGACCTTGCGCGACCTCTCGTCCAACGCGGTGCGCGAGATCGACCCCGGTTTGATCGAGGATGACGGGCCGCGCGACCGGCTGTCGATCTCGGATGCCGATGTGCGCGAGCTGGCCGAGAGCATCAAGGCGCATGGCCAGCAGGTGCCGATCATGGTGCGCCCGCTGGCCGATGGCTCGGGGCGCTTCCGCATCGTCTATGGCCGGCGGCGGTTGCGGGCTTTGCGGCTGGCGGGGCTGCCCGCGAAGGCTCTGGTGCTGTCTCTTATACACATCTGACGCTGCCGACGATATGCAGTGTGT
>CAMFIX010000283.1 GCA_945952425.1 uncultured Pseudorhodobacter sp.
GGCATGGGCTCTCCGGTTCTGGGCTGCAGGGTAGCGGGCGGCGGCGCGAAGGTCCACTGGCGGCGGAATTGGCGATTTCTTTACCTTGCAGCGGCAAGACTGGGCAGCGGCAAGACTGGGGCGGTGAAAAGAGGGGGGGCCATGGGGCAGGCAAGGCTGCGGGTTCTGTTCGGCGAGACGCCGATCTGGCGCGAGGGGCTGGTGCAGCACCTGGATTCCGCCAGGTTCGAGATGCGGATGCAGCCGCTGGAGGCGGCGCGGCTGGAGGATTACGACCTCGTCGTGCCCCTGGCCCTGCAGGACCACCGCCACCTGGAGGCGGCGGGCTGTCAACGGTCGATCGCGGTGGCGGCGCCTTTGCGGCGGCTGTGCACCGACAAGGTCGCGCTGAACCGGCGGCTGATCGCGCAGGGGTTCGGCGCGCATGTGCCGCGGATGCACCGCGCCTTGCCCGTCGATACCGCGGCGCGGCCGGTGATCGTCAAGCCGATCCTGGGCTTTGGCGGGGGCGAGACGCGGGTGCTTTGCGGCGGGGCGGCCCCGCCCGAGGTCGAGGGCTGGCTGAAGGCGGGCACGCATTTCATCCAGACCCTGGTGCCGGGGCGCAGCGAGTTCGCCACCCATGTGCTGATGCGTCACGGGCGGCCGCGGATGTGGGCGACGGTGCGCCACGAGATGGGCGGGCGCCACCTGGTGAAGGGCCGCGCCCAGCCCCGGGCGCAGGTCTGGCTGCCGCGCACCCCGGGGCAGGGGCTCTGGCTGAAGATGCTGGAGGCCATCGGCTTCACCGACGGCAGTTGCTGCATCGACTGGCGGATGGCGGGCGACGTGCCCCAGGTCTTCGAGATCAACCCGCGTTTCGGCGGGTCTTTGCGGCAGCGGATCAACCTGTATCTCGACGCTTATGCGGCGGCGGTAGGGTAGGAGAAGAGGCCCGGCCGTAGGGCGGGGTTCACCCCGCCGTTTCGGGCAGGGCGCTTGGGTCCGGGAGGCGTCGAGCCGAGGCCCGTGGCGTCTGCGGGGCAGGTGGCGCGATCTGCGGCGAGGGGGGCGGCCTCTCGGGATGCGTTTTATGCGTCACACCCTTTGCAAGAACGAAGGGCCGGCCTTGCGGCCAGCCCTTCGGATTTCACGCGGAAGCCCGGGATTACTTCGCCTCGGCGGGTTCGGCCGGGGCCGGGGCCGGGTCCAGCATGGGCCGCGGCTCGCGCGGGGGGCGGCCGATGACTTCGCGCAGCTCGTCCAGCTCGATGAAATTGTCGGCCTGGCGGCGCAGTTCATCGGCGATCATCGGCGGCTGCGAGCGGATGGTCGAAACGACCGACACCCGAACCCCCTGGCGTTGCAGGCTTTCGACCAGCGGGCGGAAGTCGCCGTCGCCGGAGAAGAGCACCGCATGGTCCATCCGCGGCGCCAGCTCCATCGCATCGACGGTCAGCTCGATGTCCATGTTGCCTTTCACCTTCCGGCGGCCCTGGCTGTCGGTGTATTCCTTGGCGGGCTTGGTCACCATGGTGAAGCCGTTGTAGTTCAGCCAATCGACCAGCGGACGGATCGGCGAGTAGTCGTCGTTCTCCAGCAGGGCGGTGTAGTAGAAGGCGCGGATCAACCGGCCCCGACGCATGAACTCTTGCCGCAGGAGCTTGTAGTCGATGTCGAATCCCAGGGCCTTGGCGGCGGCGTAGAGGTTCGATCCGTCGATGAACAGCGCCAGACGCTCGTCCTTGTAAAACATTGTGTTTCCCCTCAATTTCTGCCCGGCGCGGGCATCAAGGTAATGTCTGTGCCAACAGGCGATGACAGTGACGTAACAGCCGGGTTCCCCGGGAACAAGGCCACCTATACGGAAGGGTATCCTTTCATGACGCGACGGAAATTCCAAATCCTGATGGCACTTGGCAGCAATCTTCCTTGGCAGGGTAAAGCAAGTCTCACCATTTTGCACGAAGCTTTGCAGGCTTGTGAAGCGGCGGGACTGGCGGTCCTGGCCCAAAGCCGGGTTTTTGCGACACCTTGCTTCCCGGCGGGGGCTGGACCGGATTATGCCAATGCCGCCGCTCAACTGGAAGTAGAATCGGATGCCGTTTCCGTGATGCGGCAGCTTCATGCCATCGAGGCGAAGTTCGGGCGCGAAAGGGCGGGGCGCTGGGGCGGGCGGACGCTGGACCTGGACCTGCTGGCCTATGGCGACCAGGTTCTGCCCGACCGCGACACTTGGTCGCAGTGGCGCGACCTGCCCCCCGCGCGCCAGGCGGTCGAGGCGCCCGACCGTCTGATCCTGCCCCATCCCCGCCTGCAGGACCGCGCCTTCGTGCTGGTGCCCCTGGCCGATGTGGCGCCCGACTGGGTTCATCCGGTCACCGGGCGCTCGGTGACCCAGATGCTGGCCGCCCTGCCGCCCGCCGAAATCGCCGAGGTCCGGCCGCTTGCGGACTGAATTCGCCAAACCCCCGGGTGATTTCGCTTGTCAAGCCTTTTTCGCGGGCTTATGACGGCGCTTCCCGTGCCCCTTCGTCAGGAGTTCCCATGGCCCGCGTGACGGTTGAAGATTGCGTCGACAAGGTTCCGAACCGCTTCGAACTGGTGATGCTCGCCGCCCATCGCGCGCGCGAAGTCGCCGCCGGTTCGCCCATCACGGTGGACCGCGACAATGACAAGAACCCCGTCGTGGCCCTGCGCGAAATCGCCGACGAGACGCAGATCGCCTCGGTCCTGCGCGAGCGGATGATCGAAAGCTACCAGACCCAGATCGAGGTTGACGAGCCGGAAGACGACCAGATGGCTTTGCTGATGTCGGGCGAGATCGACCGGCCGATGCAGGACGACATGTCCGAAGAAAAGCTGCTGCGCGCGCTCATGGAAGCCCAGGGCGACAACTGACATTGAAAGTGCATTGCGGATGATCGACGTCGAAGACCTCATCGCCCTCGTCCGCAATTACAATCCGCGCACCAATGCCGAGCTGATCCGCCAGGCCTATGCCTACGGGATGGCGATGCACGAGGGCCAGCTGCGCAAGTCGGGCGAGCCCTATTTCACCCATCCCGTGGCCGTCGCCGCGATCCTGACCGAGCAGAACCTGGATGATGCGACGATCATCACGGCTTTGCTGCATGACACGATCGAAGACACCAAATCGACCTATACCGAGATCGAGCGGCTTTTCGGCCATGAGGTGGCCGAGCTGGTCGATGGCGTCACCAAGCTGACCAACCTGCAGCTGTCCTCGGCCCAGAACGAGCAGGCGGAGAATTTCCGCAAGCTCTTCATGGCCATGTCGCGCGACCTGCGCGTCATCCTGGTCAAGCTCGCCTACCGGCTGCACAACATGCGCACGATCAAGTCGATCCGCCCCGACACGCAGGTCCAGAAGTCGCGCGAGACGATGGACATCTATGCCCCCCTTGCCGGGCGCATGGGGATGCAATGGATGCGCGAGGAGCTGGAAGACCTCGCCTTCAAGGTGCTGAACCCCGAGGCGCGCAATTCCATCATGCGCCGTTTCCTGACGCTGCAGCGCGAATCGGGCGATGTGGTGCATCAGATCAGCGCCGACATCCGCGCCGAGCTGGACCGTGAAAAGCTGGATGCCGCGGTCTATGGCCGGGCGAAAAAGCCCTATTCGATCTGGCGCAAGATGCAGGAGAAGGATCTGGCTTTCTCCAGCCTCTCGGACATCTATGGCTTTCGGGTGATCTGCGGCTCGGTGGCGGATTGCTACCGGATTCTGGGCGTCATCCACCAGCGCTGGCGCGCGGTGCCGGGGCGGTTCAAGGATTATATCTCCCAGCCCAAGGGCAACGGCTATCGCTCGATCCACACCACGGTTTCGGGGCGGGATGGCAAAAGGGTCGAGGTCCAGATCCGCACCCGCGACATGCACGAGGTCGCCGAGGCGGGGGTGGCCGCGCATTGGTCCTATCGTGAGGGCGTGCGGGCGCGGAACCCCTTTGCGGTGGACCCGTCGAAATGGATCAGCACCCTGACCGAGCGCTTCTTCGAGGGCGACCAGGATCAAGACGAATTCCTGGAAAACGTGAAGTTGGAAATGTATTCCGACCAGGTTTTCTGCTTTACGCCGAAGGGCGACGTGATCCAGCTGCCCCGCGGCGCCACGCCTCTGGATTACGCCTATGCGATCCACACGCGCATCGGCAATTCCTGCGTTTCCGCCAAGGTGGACGGCATCCGCGTGCCTTTGTGGACGCGGCTGAAGAACGGCCAAAGCGTGGAAATCATCACGGCCGAGGGCCAGCGCCCGCAGGCCTCCTGGATCGACATCGTGACCACGGGCCGCGCCAAGGCCGCGATCCGGAAAAGCCTGCGCGAGGAAGATCGGAGCCGTTTCGTCAAGCTGGGGCAAGAGCTTGCCCGGGCCGCCTTCGACCATGTGGGGCGCAAGGCCAGTGACAAGGCTCTGCGCACTGCCGCCAAGATGCTGGGGCTGGCGGACGAGGACGACCTTCTCGCCCGGCTGGGCAGCGCCGAACTGACCGCCCGCAAGGTGCTGGAGACGCTTTACCCCGAGCTTCAGACCGAAAAGCCCGACGAGGTCGATGCGCAGCGCCCGATCATCGGGCTTGGCGCCGATCAGACCTTCAAGCGCGCGCTCTGCTGCCAGCCGGTGCCGGGCGAGCGCATCGTCGGCATCACCTATCCCGGCCGCGGCGTGATCGTGCATGGCATCGACTGCCGCGCCCTGGAAGAGCTGGAAGAACAGCCCGCCCGCTGGGTCGACCTGCATTGGGAGCCCGGCCGTCACGCTGCCGCCT
>CAMFIX010000284.1 GCA_945952425.1 uncultured Pseudorhodobacter sp.
CTATTACACGCTGGCCGAGTGGCTGAACCAGTTCGACAGCGGCTTCGGCGCGGCGAGCCTCGTCGGCATCTCGCTGGGGCTGGGCTCTTACAACCCCTCCGAGACGGGCTATGTCGACCGCGTGGCGATTGCGGGCACGCTGGCCGATCACACCTGGGACTTCCAGGCCGCGACGCCGGTGCCGGTGCCGGCCGGTCTGCCGCTGCTGCTGGCGGGCCTGGGGGCCTTTGGCCTGGTCGCGCGCCGCAAGAAGGCCTGACCCGATGGGCGGCAGGGGGCGCGGCTGCCCCCTGCTGACCTCTGGCCCTTGGCGCAAAGCCTTCGTATAACGGGGAAAACAGCGGAAGACCCCATGCTCGCCCCTTATGCCTGCCAGCCCGACCAGTCCCGAGGCCGGCGTTTTCCGGAAAGCCTGTCCTCCTTCCGCTCGCCCTTCCAGCGCGACCGCGACCGGATCATCCATTCCAGCGCCTTCCGCCGCCTGAAGCACAAGACGCAGGTCTTCGTCGAACACGAGGGCGATTACTACCGCACCCGCCTGACCCATACGATCGAGGTCGCCCAGGTCGCCCGCACCATTGCCGGGGTTCTGAACCTGAACACCGATCTGGCGGAATCGGTCGCCCTGGCGCATGACCTTGGCCACACGCCCTTCGGCCATACCGGCGAAGACGCGATGGAGCGGCTGATGGCGCCCTATGGCGGGTTCGACCACAACGCCCAGGCCTTGCGGATCGTGATGCGGCTGGAACGCCACTACGCCGATTTCGACGGGCTCAACCTGACCTGGGAGACGCTGGAGGGCATCGCCAAGCACAACGGTCCGGTGCGCGGGCCGAATGCCGACGCGAAACACGAGGGGCCTTTGCCTTACGCCCTCGCCGAGGTCAACGAGGCCTGGGATCTGGAGCTCGACACCCATGCCAGCGCCGAGGCGCAGGTTGCCGCCATCGCCGACGATGTCGCCTATTCGCACCACGATTTGCATGACGGCCTGCGCTCGGGCCTTTTCACCGAGGCCGACTTGATGGAACTGCCCGTCACCGGCCCGGCCTTTGCCGAGGTCGATAGGCTTTACCCCGGCCTGGAAAAGATGCGCCGTCGGCACGAGGCCTTGCGCCGCGTCTTCGGTCGCATGGTCGAGGATGTTATCGCCGTCGCCCAGAACCGGCTGTCCGCCGCGCAACCCAAGTCGGTGGAGGAGATCCGCCACATGGGCACCACCGTCATCCGCTTTTCCAAACCCTTGTATCAAGAACTGAAGGCGATCCGCGCCTTCCTGTTCACCCGGATGTATCGCGCGCCCTCGGTCATGGAGGAGCGCGCCCGGGTCACCCGCGTGGTCGATGGGCTTTTCCCGCTGTTCCTGGCCAACCCCGGCCTCTTGCCGGAGGCCTGGGCCGCCGATATCGCCGCGGCGAAGGGAGAGACCGAACTCGCCCGGGTGATCTGCGACTACGTGGCCGGGATGACCGACCGCTTCGCCTTGGCCGAGGGCGAAAGGCTGCTCGGCATGCCCGCTTTGGCTTAGGCCTTGCGGGTCGCGGCGTAAATCCAGAGCGCAGCGAGGGCGAGGGAGGCGAACATGTTCCAGCTGGCCATGGACAGGCCCCCCATCGCCCAGGCCACCTGGTCGCATTGCACCACGGGCGCCGCCTGGATCTGTGCCAAAAGGTCCGAGGCGGAGAGCTTGGAGATGTCTCCGGCAGTGCAGGTCGTCGGCCCCAGCCACCAGTGCCGCTCGACCCCCGTGTGATAGGCGCCGTAGCCGGCCGTCGTCAGCGCCGCCAGCGCCCCCGCCCAGGGCAGAAGCCGCGCCACGATCCCCTGCCGCAGGGCCAGCGCCAGGACGCCCACCGCAACCGCCGCCATATGCGGATAGCGCTGCAGCCAGCACAGGTGACAGGGCGCGAGCCCGCCGATGTATTGGAACCCATAGGCTCCGGCCAGAAGGGCGGCGGAACCGAGGGCGGCGAGGGTCGTGGCTTGGATGCGGCGCATGGGGTCTCAGTGTTTCAGGTAAAGATAGGCGGCGGCCAGAACGATGACCAATCCCGCAACATAGGCAAGCCGCTTCTTGATCACTTCCGCGACAGCCTCGCCATGCCGGGCCAGCACCCAGCCGAGCAGAAGGTATTTCCCGAACCGCGCCACCAAGGCGGCCGCGACAAAGGCCCAGAGGTTGAAGCCGATGGCGCCCGCCAGGATCGTCACCACCTTCATAGGCGGCAGATGCGCCACGCCCGAGGTGACGAGCAAGAGCATCAGCATCCCCGCCCCGGCCTGCGCCTTCAGCGCCTCGAAGGCCGCGACCGAGTTCCAGAACTGCAGAAGCGGCAAAGCCACGAGGTCGAAGAGGAAATGCCCGATCATCCAGCCGAAGATGCCGCCCAGCACCGAGGCCGTGCCCGCGATCAGCGCATAGCGCAGTGCGCGCTCGGGGCGGGCCAGGCACATCGGCAGGAACATGATCTCGGCCGGCAGCGGGAAGATCGAGCTTTCGGCAAAGGCGACGAGGGCGAGGAGCGGCTCGGCGCGGGGCGAACGGGCGGCGGCGGTCAAGGCGCTGGAGATGCGGGCGAACATGGCCGCAGGGGATGGCGCGGGGCGCGGGCGCGGTCAAGGGGGCAGGGCGACGATGGGCGGAAAACCGGGGCCGTGCCGGGACGCGGTTGCGCCGCTCCACCGGCTTTGGGTGGTTGACGCGCCCGTTGCCAGGCACTAGACGAAAGGCCTGCGGCGGGCTTGCCCGCGCAGCGCGCTCCCGGCCCTTTGGGCTCTACCTGGCGGGCGCAGATTGGCGGGCGTGGCGGAATGGTAGACGCGACAGACTCAAACTCTGTTTCCGCAAGGAGTGTCGGTTCGAGTCCGACCGCCCGCACCATTTGAACCAATCCCTTCGAGACTTGGGTTCCGGGCTGGCCGCGACGATGGGTCGCGGAACATCCCCCGAACATTTCGCGGCTTTCTCGCGGCGGCGATGGGGCGCTGTGCTGCCGGACACGCGCTTGTGATTCGGGCAAAGGCTGATCCGCCAATGCCTTACCAGTCAAAAGTCCTGCGACTTTGCCGAAATTGATGCCCATCGCGAAACGCCGCGGCGGGGCATGGAACGGAATCGGGCAGAATTCGGGCAAATTTTCGGTGTCGTGGTAAATGAAAGATTATGTTTCCGGCCCGAAGACGCCGCGCGCGGCGTTCAACCGCGCCGAAATCGGGCTTGGGCGGAAAACCCCCGGGATTCAAGGCTCAGCGCCGATTCCCTCATGTAAGCTGGGCGAGCGACTGTTTCGCAACCCGCTACAGTCTTCAACCCAAACGAGAAAATCTCCACCGTCCTGGCGCGCTTCCAGAGATTTTCCCCCTCGCCTGCGCCCCGGTTCCGCCGCTTTTTCACTTTTCCTGAAGCTTAACGGGCGGTAATCAGAACCTGTCCTGCTGGGTAGGACAAGGCCGTGGGGGCGGTCTGTAAGTGGTGAAGCACCTGTCGGGTGCGGGAATGTTGTTAAAAGACCGAGTAGTTTCGACGCTGCGTCGAAACCAACGGGCCAGAACGGCCTGCTCGTCCGCTGCACGCTCCTGCGATCTGACCATCACGACAGTCCGGCATCGGGCGGCTTTCGGGCCGCCGGATCAGAGGCCCGTTTCGGGTCTCTGCATATCGGAAGCGGGGGTGACCCCTGAGGCGTGGAGAGATCGGTGGCGAACGGCAAGGCAACCTGGACGACGACGGCGCAAGTGATGCGCCCCGCGCCCATGGCCTGCAGCGTCCCCGGCTTTGCCGCCTTTTTTCGGGCGGCTTGGAATGAAGGGGATCGGTCATGACGTTGTGCTTCTTTTACTTCGACTTCTGGGGCAACAAGTGCTGGGTCGATTCCAGCTGTGTCTCGCAACACAGTGACGGCTGCTGGTACGACGACCACGGTCACAAATGCACCAACACGCTGGACGGCTATGTCGAGGGCACCTCGGGCAATGACGTCATCGACTACAATTACACGGGCGACCCCGAAAAGGACATGATCGACCACAACGATGCCGTCCTCGGCAACGTGAAGTCGAACGACGATATCGTCTATGCCTATGGCGGCAACGACACCGTGCTGTCGGGCGAGGGCAACGACACCGTCTATGGCGGCGACGGCCATGACTCGATCAACGGCGGCAATGGCAACGACAACCTGCAGGGCGACGCGGGCAACGACACGCTTGTCGGCGGCGCGGGCTGCAACGTGGAATATGGCGGGGCGGGCGACGACCGCTTCATCGGCGGCGCGGGGGCGGATACGTTCTACGGCGGCACCGACCAGGATAACCTGGATTATTCGAACTCGGCCGCGGGCGTCACGGTCAACCTGACGACCGGCGTTCTGTCGGGCGGCGATGCGACCAACGACAAGATCGGCGGCGGGATCGACGGGGTCATTGGGACGAAATATGCCGACAACCTGACGGGCTTCGACCATCAGGGCACTGGCGCGGGCGACATCTATACCAACCAGTTCTGGGGCAACGGCGGCAACGACACGATCTATGGGATGGCCGGCAACGACCTGATCTATGGCGGGGCCGATCACGACAAGCTTTACGGCGGCAAGGGCGACGACACGGTCTCGGGCGATGCCGGCAACGACACGATTTATGGCGACGGCGGCAACGACAAGCTGTTCGGCGGCGACGACCGCGACCTGTTCGTCGGCGGCAATGCCGGCGTGGCGGTCGATGGCGGCGAGGGCGGCGACGACTACGACACGCTGGACC
>CAMFIX010000285.1 GCA_945952425.1 uncultured Pseudorhodobacter sp.
ATCGAGTTCAAGGACGTCCACAAATATTACGGCGATTACCACGCCTTGCGCGGGATCAATGCCACGATCAAGGCGGGGGAGTTCTTCTCTCTGCTGGGCCCGTCCGGCTGCGGCAAGACCACGCTGTTGCGCACCGTGGCGGGGTTCGAGGGGATTTCCTCGGGCGTCGTGCTGGTCGATGGCAAGGATATGGCCAATGTGCCCGCCAACCAGCGGCCGACCAACATGGTCTTCCAGTCCTACGCGATCTTCCCGCATCTGACGGTGGAGCAGAACGTGGGCTTCGGCCTGCGCAAAGACCCCCGCAGCAAAGAGGAAAAGGCGCGCGCCGTCGGCCAGGCGCTAGAGATGGTGGGGCTCTCGGGCTATGGCAAGCGCGCCGCCCATGCGCTTTCGGGCGGGCAAAGGCAGCGCGTGGCGCTGGCCCGTGCGCTGATCCTGAAGCCCAAGGTTCTGCTTCTGGACGAACCGCTGTCGGCGCTGGATAAAAAGATCCGCGAACAGATGCAGCTGGAGCTGATCAAGCTGCAGCGCGAGGTCGGCATCACCTTCGTTCTGGTCACCCATGACCAGGAAGAGGCGCTCGTCATGTCCGACCGCATCGCCGTGATGTTCGAGGGCCAGATCGCCCAACTCGCCGACCCCGAAAGCCTGTATCGCCTGCCGAAAACCCGCCAGGTCGCAAATTTCGTCGGCAGGATGAATTTCCTGCCGGCCGAAATCCTTGCCGAATCCGGCGGCAAGGTCGAGGTCCAGGCCCCCGGTCTCGGCCGCCTGACGCTGGATGTGGAAAAGCAGGTCTCCTCAGCCCCGGGCCAGGGCACAGCCACCATCGGCTTCCGGCCCGAGACCGCGACGCTTCTCTTCGAAGGCCAGCAGGCGCCCGACCGCGAAAGCCTCGGCACGATCAGCGAAGTGGTCTATTACGGCGACATGACCTATTACGACGTGACGCTGGACGGCTGCCCCGAGCCCATCCGCATGTCGATGCGCAATGTCTTCGGGCGGCCCGTGCTGGACATCGGCACCCGCACTCGCGTCGGCTGGAGCGCCGGCGCCATGGTGATGTTCCGCTAGGCTTTTCCCGGCCCGCGACCCCTGCGGCCGCCCCTTTCGGGCGGCCGTTTTCCTTCATCCTTTCCCCTGACTTTTTTCCCGCGGCTTTTCGAAATCCGGGCGGGGTTGGGAATTTGGTAACCAGTTCGTGCGAGTCCTGACGTCAAGGCCCGGCCAGAAGGCGGGCAGGCGGAAAGGGAATCTCATGCGCAAACTCTATCTTCATGTCGGCGTTCATCGCACCGGAACAACCTCCACCCAAAAAGTCATTTCCGACAATTTCACCAAGCTCCTGCAGCGCGGCTATCTGTGCCCCTACGGCCTGTCGCGCCATGACGAGATGGTGCGCCGCCTGCGCTCGGGCCGGGTGACGGCGGCGGATTGGGCCGCCGACTTGCAGCGCCGCGCCGAAAGCCACCCGGTGCCGGTCCACAGCGTCATCCTCTCCGACGAAGACATGTCGCTGATCGAGGATTTTCGCATCTTCGCCCCCTTTGCCGACCGATTCGAGGTGAAGGTGGTGCTGATGATGCGCCGCCAGGATCTCTGGCTGGAAAGCTGGTATCTGCAGAACGTCAAATGGCAGTGGGATGCGCGGATGGCGAACCTGTCCTTCGACGATTTCCTCGCCCGTCGGCAGGAGTTCCACTGGATCGACTATGACCGCCGCCTCGCCCATTACGAGGCGATCTTCGGCCCCGGCTCGGTGATCCCGGGCGTCTTCGAACGGGCCGAGATGCCGGGGGGGCCCTCGGCGGCGCTGTTCCGGCTGATGGGCATCGACGACCCCGCCTTCGCCGGGCCCGAGGTGCACAGCAATTCCTCGCTCTCGCCGTTGATGAGCGAATTCGTCCGCCAGCTGCCCTTGTTCCGCATGGCCGAGCAGGACCGCCGCCTTTACGAGATCGCGGCCCAGGATGCCGATGACAAGCTGCAGAAGGGCCGCTCGAAACTGGTGCTGACGCATGAACAGCGGGCGCAGGTGCTGGCGCAGTTCGCCCCCGGCAACCGCATGGTGGCGCAGAAATATTTCGGACGGGATGAGCTTTTCCGCGAACCGCCCCCCGCGCCGTCCGAACCCCTGGCCGAGCGCGAGCTGCCGGGCGATGCCGCCACCCTGATCCGCGATTTCGTGGCGCCGATGATGATGGCGCTCGGCCGCCAGATCACCGACCAGCGCGACCGGATGGAGCTGATTCAGCGCGCCATGGAAGAGGTCAAACGCCACGCGACCGAAGCCACGCAGATCAAGCGCCTGCCGGAGCGGGTGTAAGGGGCAGCCCGCGGGCAGGCGCGACGAGGGCATGCGTGCCTTGGGCAGGCGCGCGGCGGTAAGGCGCGCCGCCTGAACCTTCCGGCCTGCCGGACCTCCGTTGCCATTAGCTGATGGCCAAGGCCATGACGCGCAGCCCGGTCACGACGGCACGTTCCGCGATGGGCGCCCCGGGCACGTGGCCCGCCCGCCATCCCATCTTGCCGGGCAGGGCGCGGAAACCGGGGCTGCGCCCTGCCGTGCCCCCGCCTCGACCCCGGCCGCGCAAGGCCAGCCGCCGATCCCGCTTGCCTTGAGGCCGCCCGCATCCTGCGCCTGCGGCAAGGCAACCTCGCGATCTCGGCGCGTGATGACATGCACCAAACCCGCACGGACAGCCCATCCGCCGAAAGACACCGCCGCCTCGTCCCCGCCAAAACGAAAAGCCCCCCGAAACGGAGGGCCTTTTGTCGTCATCTTCCTTTGCGGGGAAGGATGGCTCCGGCGGTTGGGATCGAACCAACGACCAGCTGATTAACAGTCAGCTGCTCTACCGCTGAGCTACGCCGGAACATGGGGGCTGTATAACGACGGCTTTCGGGGGCGGCAAGGGGGGATGGCGAAAAAAGTTGAAAGGGCCGAAAAAGGCGCCGGAACAGAGAGTTGCACGGGGAAGTTCAGGGCCGGGCGGCAAAAGCCCGCCCTCGGCACGATGGCGGCGGCGCACCCATGCGGATATGCCCGTGACGAGCGGCACTTGCCCGGGACGCCCCGGCCTTCAAACCAGAGCTGCGCTCCCAGCATATGTGCGGAGTGCCGCGCGAAAGGCTTAGGGCCTTGCCGGCCTGTTCCAGCGCCCTTGCGAAAAGGCGCGGAGAGCGGGCGACCTGGTGGGGTCGTCCCCCGACATGACACAGGCGCGCGGAGAGCGGCCCGCAAGCGCCCGGTTGTTATGCCCGCGGCGGACTGTCCCCGCCTGCAGGCGCGCGACAGCTCCAAATGCTTTCGACCAGCTGCCCTATGCCCATATGCGCGCCGGGATGCCAGGCTTGTCCTGCGCCCTGTTGTGACGGCGCCTGGCTGCGCCGAGTGCGGCCAACCCGGGCGGGCAGAGCCGCACAGACGGCACGACTGTGCCCGCCCCCCACCGAAAAACCCTACCCTCGGCCCGCAGAGCGCAAGCCAAGACGCACCTCCCCGCGTGAGGCTGGCCCACCTGCGGCCCGCCCCCATTCCCGCAGCGAGAGACGCCCGCAACCCATGACCTAACCCAAGTGCAGATCAGACGGGCCGACACGCCCGCCAACGCGCGCCCTTACTGGCTGAGACCAGCGGCCCGCGCTCCCGCCGCTCGCCCGCTGGGCCATCGCATCGACCTGTGAGATCGGCACGCCTGCCAAAGCGCGCCTCACCAGGGAAGGTCGCCAAGGTGCTACCGACCGGCGGCTAGCATCCGCCGCTCACCTCCTGAGCCACGTTCTTCACCGATCCGGCGGCAACAGGGCCGCCAAGGCGATTCATCCCCGGGCAAGGCTGGGGCGTCACGGCCGAACAGCTGCCCGCCGCTCCCCTTTACCGCAGAACGCCCCGCTTTTGGCCAGCCGAGGCCCTGCCTTTTTGCGGCGCGGCGATGCTTTGACCTTATGCGGCTGTGAAGGGCCACGGCCCGCCTTGCGAAGCTTACGCGGCGGCCCCGTCATCGCATCGGGGGGGCCTGGCCCGCCACCGCGCCCCCTCGTCCTTTGGAAGCTGTCCTGTCATGCCCGCCTCAGCGTCGCAGGAACGCGGCGGCGATGTCTTCGCTTTGGCGCTCGACCCGGCCCTCGGTTTCCAGCTGCAACAGATGGGCCAGGATGTTGCCCTCGGCCGCGCTGGCGAGCCTGGGGTCGAGGCCCGGATAGAGCTGCGCCACGAGGTCTTTCGGGCGGGCGGGGGCTGTCAGGGCCTGCAGGATCTCGGCCTCGCGGGTGTTGCGGTGGGCGATCAGCGTGGCAAGGCGGTGGGCGGGGTCGGCGATCTCGGGGCCGTGGCCGGGCAGCATCCGGCGCCAACCCTGGGCCGCGAGCCGGGCGAGGCTTGCCCGATAGGCGGCCATGTCGCCTTCGGGCGGGGTGACGACCGAGGTCGACCAGCCCATGACGTTATCGCCGGAAAAGAGCAGGTCATCCAGCGCCAGGCAGAAATGGCCGCCGAGATGGCCGGGCGTGTGCAGGGGCTGCAGGGTGAATTCGGCGAAGGGCAGGGGGGCGCCGTCCCGCAGCGGAAGGTCGGGGCGCAGCGCGGCGTCGATGCTCGCGCCCGGGGGCAGGCCCTTGGGATGCAGGGCACGGCCGCCATGGGGATCGGCGGCGGCGAGGAGGGGCGCGCCGAGGCGATGGGCGAGGCGGGGCGCCAAAGCGGAATGGTCGCGGTGGGCATGGGTGACGATCACCGCCTCGACCGGGCGACCGGC
>CAMFIX010000286.1 GCA_945952425.1 uncultured Pseudorhodobacter sp.
GCGCCGCCGCGCGGGCGAGGTCGGACCAAAGACGCACGGCAGGCAGGGGTTCGGGGGTCTTCATGTCGCGCACGCCTTGCAGAAGGGGGTATAGGGCAAGGCATCCAGCCGCGCCGCCGGGATTTCGGCGCCGCAGCGCTGGCAGATCCCGTATTGCCCGGCGCCGATCCGCCCCAGCGCCGCCCAGATCGCGCGGAGCTCTGCCTTCGCCTCGGTGCCCATGCCTTCCAGCACCTCGTCGCCCTCGCGCTCGACCGCCATCTCTTCCCAGTCGCGCGCCTCATGCGAGACGAGCTCTTCGGCAATCCCGCCGATCCGCGCCTTCAAGGCGCGTTCGCGGGCCAAAAGCGCGGCCTTGCGGGCCTCGATCGTCGTCATGCCAGCCTCCTTTTGCTCGGCCCCAGATTGCCCCGGCGCCAGCTGCCTTGCCTTGATCCACGTCAAGCCGCATGAAAGGGGCCGCATAAAGAGGGCAACACAGGAGGCGGCGATGCAGGCGGATTGGCTTTGGGGACTGCTCGGCGGCCTGATGATCGGGGGGGCGGCGAGCTTCTACCTGCTGGTCAACGGGCGGATCATGGGCATATCGGGCATCTTCGGCGGGCTGGTCGATGGCACGGGGCGCGGCGATATCGGCGACCGGCTGGCCTTTGTGGCGGGGCTGGTGGCGGCGCCCTGGCTGCTGGGGCGGCTCTGGGGGGCCGAGACGCATCTGACGGGCAACTGGGCGCTGGTGGTGGGCGGAGGGCTCTTGGTCGGCATCGGCACGCGGCTGGCGAATGGCTGCACCTCGGGGCACGGGGTCTGCGGCATCTCGCGCCTGTCGCTGCGCGGCATCGTGGCGACGGTCTTCTATGTGCTGGCGGGTGGGCTGACGATGGCCTTGCTGCGGCACGGGCTGGGGTGGCTCTGATGCGCTATCTGGCGGGGCTTTTCGCAGGGGCGGTCTTCGGGATCGGGCTTCTGGTCTCGGGGATGACCGATACGCTGAAGGTGCAGGGGTGGCTGGATGTCTTCGGCCAGTGGGATGCGACGCTGGCCTTCGTGATGGGGGGCGCGATCCTGCCCATGGCGCTGGCCTGGCGGATCGCCGCCCGCCGCCGGACCTCGGCCTTGGGCTTTGCCCTGCCCGGGCCACCGCGGCGCGAGATCGGTCCGGGCCTGGTCTGGGGCTCGGTCCTCTTCGGCATGGGCTGGGCGCTGGCGGGGCTGTGCCCGGGGCCGGCGCTGGCCTCGCTGGGCTTCGGGGGCCCGGGCGGTCTGGTCTTCCTTGCGGCGATGGCTGCGGGTATGGTCCTTGCAAGGCCGCTGAAGGCCCGCATCGACGCACCGCGACAAGGAAGCCAAATGGACATTCGCCCGCTGACGCCCGCCTACGCCGTCTCGCCGCAGATCGAACCCGAGGATCTGGCCGCGCTGAAGGCCGAGGGGTTCACGACCATCATCGACAACCGCCCCGACGGCGAGATCCCGCCCGAGCTGTCGGCCGAGGTCATGGGTGCCGCCGCCGCGGCCCTGGGGCTGGAGTTCGTTGTCAACCCGATCCGCCCGGGCGATTTCTCGGCCACGGTGCTGTCGACACAGGCCGAGGCCATGGCCCGCGCCAGCGCCGCGGGCGGCAAGACCTTCGCCTATTGCGCCAGCGGCAACCGCTCGTCCTGCGCCTGGGCCCTGTCGCTGGAAGGCGGCCCCGACACCGACGCCCGCATCGCCACGGCCGCGCGCTACGGCTATAACCTGGAGCCCCTGCGCGAGCGGATCGCGGTGAAGGCGGGGTGAGGGGGCGGCGGAGCGGGGCGATCCTGGGCCGGGCGCGAAGCTGACCTTGCGCCTGTGCAAAGGGCAAGCCGCAAGGCCGAAGGGGGCCGTCACGAGAGCTGCCGGAACACCCGCGCTCCCGCGCTGGCTGGCGTGACGCCGCCATCTGACGCGCTCTGGGATCAGCCATCCCGGCCCACCAGGCCTTGTCGCGGAACAGCCTTGGTGGAGCCATTCAAGCCGTGACGCAATCCGCTATGAGGCGCCGTTCGACAGGCACCTTGGGCCCGCTCGCCCGCAGAACAACACCGGCAGAGCCGGATGGCTTGGGCTGAAAGGCAAGACAGGGCGCCGCGGAGCAAGGACCGGCGCGCAAGGCCGCTTTCGCGGAAAGCCCCGGCGCTCTGCCCAGCGGCAGGGCGCGATCCCCAGCCTTCCGCCTTGCCTGGTTTCGTCGTGATCGGCAGAGTCGCCCCCAATCGTGACCCCGTCAGAGGGCGGCTCACCGCGGGAATGGCAGAAATCCTGCCCGCCCAAGGAGCAAGGGCAGCGCAGGCCGGGTTCGAATTCCTTGACCACGGCAATCCTGCCCGCGCAGGCAACATGGGTTGGGGGCGGCGAAGGGATGGCGGGTAGACTTGCAAGAATGGGCGGGGCGCGACCTGCCCTTGCCTGGAAGGGAACAGGCTCTGCGCTCGTCCCTTCCGCAAGAGCTCTGACGCCCGGCCCCCTCCATCTCTCGAAACCCAATCTTGGGATGTGCTGCCGCATGCGAGGGAGCGGTCAACTGCGCTTGTGCGGGCGGCAGGCTGTTCGAGGTTAGGCTTGATGTCACCGCAGACAAGAGCCCACCTGCTGCAGGGGCGGACCAAGCTTAAATCCTGATCGGACGGACGTGCCTCGATAAGAACTCCTGCACCGCAAGACAATCCACCGCGCGGCACAGCGGGCGAAAGCGGGGGAGGACGATGACCTCCAAGGATCAGCGCGACCGACCTCGAGATTGCCCCCCTCACACCGATCCAACGTTTGCCCCTGCGGGCCTCGGCCTCGCAATACCCTCAAGGCACCGCGGCCTCGCGATAACCCCACCGCCGCCCGACCTCGCCATACCCCCGGCACACCGCGACCCCGTGCTCCCTCACACCCCGACCTCGCGATTGCCCTTGCGAACCGGCGGCAGGCCCTTTGGCCTGCCCCCCAGCCCTCACTCCGTACCGGTCGGCAGGAACTCTCCCAGATCCCCGGCATCCATCGCCGGGAAATCCATCGCGGGGAAGGCCGCGTCGAAATCGGCGGGTGGGGGGAAGTCCAGGTCGACGGGCGCGGTGGCGTCGGGCGGGGCGTAGGCGGGACCGGGGGCGAAGGCGGGGCCTGCGGCAAAGGCTGGGACCGGGGCTGGGGCCTCGCCCGTCGCCTGGCGCGGGCCCGTCGCATCGGCGATACGGATCGCGCGGAGCCCGCGGTTCTGGCCCAGCTTGCCGTCGGCGACATGCCGGCCGTCCAGCCCCTCGAGCCGGATCGCATCCAGCGCGGCCTCCCCCAAGGGCAGGACCGCGCCGACCTCCAGTCGGATCACCTGCGCCAAGGGCAGCGTCACCCGCGCCAGCACCGCATCGACCCGCGCCTGCGCCGCCATCACCTTCTCGGCCAAAAGCGCCGCAAAGGCCGGGCCATGGGTTTCGACCGGCGCCTCGGCCGGCGGGGCGGGCTGGCGGCCCCTGCCCTCGGCCGGCAGCGCCATCAGGATGGCGCCCTGCCGCATGCCGCCACCCAAAGCCACCTCGGCCCGCAAGAGCCGCAGCGGCGCATCCTCCAACAGCAAAGCCAGCGGGCGCGGATCGTCCAGGAACGAGGCATAGCGGAAGCCGCCCGCCCAGACGAGGTCTTCCTCCTCGGCCAGCTGCGCCTCCAGCTCGTCCAGCGCGGCGTCGATCACGGCGGCGACCATGGCGGCATCGGTGCGGGTGGGCTTGCGCGGCACGACCTCGGCCGAGCGCAGCCGACCGATGGTCTGCGCCTCGATGAACCCCGTCAGCACGGGCTGGCTGACGATGATCGCACCAAGCCCTTCGGAAGGCCCTTCCAGGATGGCGATCAGGGCGCGTTCGGGGACGAGTTCGGCCAGCTCTGCCAGGGAGCGTTTTTCGATGGTCAGGCTGCTCACGTCCAGCGACAGTTTCAGCTGATCCTGCACCGCGCGCGCCAGGGCCACGCGCCAGCCGCGGTCGGCGCCCGGGCCGCCCTCTGCCCGGTCGGCCCGCTGCGCGGCGAGTTTTTTGCTAATGATTCCCGTTTCTGCCATCGACATCCTGCCTTCGCTGCAGCTTGGGCGGAAATCGGTTAGCAAAAGGTTTCCAGTTGGGCCCCGCAGTCACTTTCCCCGTGACTTTCACGTAAAAAAACAGCGCGCGAGGTCTCCCCCGCGCGCTGCCATGTCGATCGGACGCTCAAGGCCTACTTCAAAGCCTTGTCGGTGATGTCATGCGTCCAGGCGCCCGAGGGCTCCTTGGTGATGACCGGGTCCGAGCCGCCCGCCATCAGCGTCGCCACCGTGCGCTTGTAATCGGCCTCGTCCAGCGCGCCGTTCGAGCCCGCCGTCAGCTTGGCCACTTCGCCCATCATGAACTTCTGGTGCGCCTCGGTCTGGGCGCCGGTCTGGTCGGCCTCCAGCGTAATCATCGCGGCCTCGTCCGGGTTGGCCTCGGCGTATTTCCAGCCCTTCATCGAGGCGCGGACGAATTTCACCATCTTGTCGTCGAAGGCGGGGTCTTTCAGCTTGTCTTCCAGCACGTAAAGCCCGTCTTCCAGGGTCGAGACGCCCATGTCTTCATATTTGAAGGTGATGAGGTCGTCGGCCTTGATCCCGGCATCCAGCACCTGGCCATATTCGTTATAGGTCATGGTCGAGATGCAGGCGGCCTGCTTCTGCAGCAGGGGATCGACGTTGAAGCCCTGTTTCAGCACGGTCACGCCGCCGGCCGAGC
>CAMFIX010000287.1 GCA_945952425.1 uncultured Pseudorhodobacter sp.
GCGGCGGATGTCGATTTCCTGACCATCGGCCAGTATCTGCAGCCGACGCCCAAGTACCACGGCGTGGCGCGCTTCGTCACGCCCGACGAGTTCAAGGCCTATGCGACCGCCGCCTGGGGCAAGGGCTTCCTGATGGTCTCGGCCACGCCCCTGACGCGGTCGAGCTATCACGCCGGCGACGACTTCGCCCGGCTGCGGGCGAACCGGCTGGCGGCCTTGGGGCGCTAAGGGCCGGGCGCTGCCGCCTGGGGTAGGGCGGGTTTCAACCCGCCGCCTCTTTTCGCCCGCCGCTTGGCCGTGACGGCTGGCCGACCGATCCCCCGCCGGTGGTGTCCCCCGGGGATGTCCCCGAAACCGCGGGCGAGGGATCGCGCCCGAGGCTTACTGCGCCTGGGGCTGACGATAGGCCTCGTGGCAGGCCGAGCACGCCTTGCCCACCGCCATGAAAGCCGTCTTCATCGTGTCGGCATCCTTGCCCGCGCTATCCTTCAGCGCCCCGGCGGCGGTGTTCAGATCGGCCAGCTTGCCGAGGAAATCGGCATTGTTCGACCAGATCTCGGCCTTGGCGAAGCTGTCGGCCGCCTTGCCGTTTTCCGACCCGGCGGGGAAGTTGTCCATCGAGATGACCGAGGCCACGGCTGCGACATTGGCCGCGGCCTTGCCCGCGACGGTCGCGTCATAGGCCGTGGTGCCTTTGACCATGGCGCCCATCTTGCCCAGATCGGAGGCCATCTGCATCATCAGCCCGTGGCGGGTTTCGACGACATCGGCGAAAGGGTCGTCCTGGGCGAGAACGCCGACGCTCGTCAAGGCGAGGGCCGCTGCGGCCCAGAGAAGTTTCATGTGTTTCATGCCTGTAGTCCTGGTTGCGTGACACGCGGGCCGCGGGACCAAGCCATGCCATGAAAAGATGAGCCATCCGTTTCCCGGGGCAGACCGCGGCCCTGCAACTTCGGTTTACCCGGGTTTAGAGCGGTTTTCCGCCGTCAGGTTCCCGGATCGATCTCGTAGGAATAGCCATTTATCGAAAGCATCGAACCGCCCTGAGTGCCGGGCAGGATGTCGAATCCCAAAAGCTCGACCCGCCCCTCCGGCCCCCTCGGCCCCTTGAAGAAGAGGTGAAAATACGGCTGATCCTTGGCCCCGGCCTTCTCCTTCGAGGCCTCTTCCTCGAACTGCGGACGAAGCTCGGCCAGAAGTGCCGCCTCGACCTCCGAAGCGCCTTGCGTCAAGTCGAACACCAGGAAGCAATGCATGACCGAGGCCTTGGCCTCCGGCATGAAGCCCGCCTTGTGGGCCAGAAGCTTCACCTTGCGCAGGATCTGGTCTTCATGGACCTGTGGATCTTCCGGTCGCCGGGCGAGGCTATCGACCCCCGGCATCTGCCCCGAGGCCATGCGGGCCAGGGTCATGGGCCCGAGGCGCTCGCAGGACAGGTCTGCCGACAAGTCCCACGGGCGGGCGTGTTCAAGCAGCATGGCGTGCGGATCGCCGGGGGGCGTGAGGTCCAAGGGTTGGTATTGCAATCCCCCGCCGAAGCCTTCCACGATCTCTGAAGGACTGGAGTTCAGGGCCAGGAGCGCTCCCGTGGCCCTCTCCAGCGCCGTGACGGGGGTTGCATCGGCCAGGACAGGACTGGCCAGCAGGGCCAGGACCAACCCGCGCATTCACGGCGCCACGAAAGGCTGGCTGATCTCGGCGAAGACCGGCAGGGCCTCGGCGCGGGCCGAGAAGGCGGCGAGCTTCGGGGGCAGGGCGATGCCATGGGCATCGACGACAAAGCGCAGGGCGCAGGCGACGGCGATGTCGGCGTGACCCAGGGGGCCGAACCACCAGGCCTCGGCCTCGGGGCAATCGGCCTCCAGCGCGGTCAGAACCTGACCGATCTGCGCCGCGCAACGCGCCTCCCAGGCGGGAGAGGTCACGTCGTGCAGACGGCGTTCGTAAAACAGGCTGACGGCTTTCTCGGCCAGCCCGGTGCCCAGGGTGGCGACCTTCAGCGCCCGGTGCCGCGCGGGCTCGTGGCGCGGGAACATCACCAGCCGTTTGTTCGCCAGGTGGTCGAGGTGGTCCAGGATCATATGGCTGTCGGTCAGGACGAAGCCGTCCTCCAGCACCAGCGTCGGCACCCGCATCAGGGGGTTCAGGGCCGCGATCTTCTCCGCATCGCCGAAGACCGACCAGGGGCGGTGCTCGAACGCCATGCCGTAAAGGCGCAGCGCAATGCCGACGCGGCGGACGAAGGGGCTGTCGTATTGGCCGATCAGGATCATCAATTCACCGCTTTCAATTCACGGCCGGCACGGCCTTGAGATAAGCCACCACCGCCTTGACGTCGCTTTCGGGCAGATGGCCCATGTTCTCGACCACATGCGCCATCGCCCCGCCCACGAAGTCGAAATCGGGCGTGGCACCCGTGGTCAGATAGGCCGCGATATCGGCATCGGACCAGTCGAGCTTGCCCTTGGTGATATTGGGCACCTTGGCCGTGCCGTCGATCACCCCGCCGCCCAGCCAGCGCCCCTTGTCCAGCCCGCCCAGCCCATTGCGCGGCGTATGGCACTCGCCGCAATGGGCCAGCGCCTCGGCAATATAGCGCCCGCGCTCGACCTCGGGCGTCAGGCTGCCCGCCAGCACATAGGACGGGTTGCCGAACAGAAGCTTCCAGCCGCCCAGGGCGCGGCGGATGTTGAAGGGAAAGCCCACCTCATGCGGCAGCGAGGCGACATCGGAGGCGGGCAAGGTGTCGATATAGGCCTTCAGATCGACGACATCCTGCGGCTCCATCTTGGCATAGGCCACATAGGGCATGGCGGGATATTCGTGGCTGCCGTCGGGGCGGACGCCGTCCTGCACGGCATGGATGAAGTCGGCGGTGCTCCAGCCGCCGATGCCGACCTTCGAGGGCGAGATGTTCGGCGCATAAAAGGTGCCGAAGGCGGTGGCGAATTTCTGCCCGCCGGAGAGGGTCTTCATCGCCTCCCCCTTCGTGCCCGGCGCCGCATGGCACGAGGCGCAGCCCGAGGCCCAGAAGATCGTCTCGCCATGGGCGGCATCGCCTTTCAGCGTCTCGGCCGTGGCGGTCGAGCGCAGGGCGGGAGCGGTGAGATACCAGCCGAAAGCGGCACCGACGATGGCAAGGGCGGCGATGCCGCGCAGGAAGCGACCCATGGGAAACTCCGATTGAGGTTGTGCAAACCCTGCCATGGGTTGTGCGCCCGGGCAAGCGCCGGGGCCTGCCACCGGGGCAGGAAGGGCCTGCAACTTGGGTTGGAGTCAGGGTCTGAGGCGGCCGTTCACGCGCAACCAGTCGGGCCAGCCCCAGAGATGCTCGATGCCGACGAGCGCGAGGCAAAGCGCGATGGTCACCAGCACCACGGCGACCCGGGCGGGCGAGGGCGGGTGGCGGACCCATTGCGCCATGCGCAGGAACCAGATCATTCGGTAAAGCGCACCTTGCCGATATGGGCAAGGTTGCGGTTCCTTTGCGCGAAGTCGATGCCGTAACCCACGACGAATTCGTCGGGAATCTCGAATCCCGTCCAGTCGGCGCGGATATCGACCTCGCGCCGCGAGGGCTTGTCCAGCAGCGCGCAGATCTTCAGCCGCCGCGGCTCGCGCGAGAGCAGCAGGCGCTTGACATGGGAGAGCGTGAAGCCGGTGTCGATGATGTCCTCCACCACCAGCACATCGCGGCCCGCGATCTCGCCGCGCAGGTCTTTCAGGATGCGCACCTCGCGCGAGGAATGCATCGCATCGCCATAGGACGAGGCCTCCAGGAAATCGACCTCGCAGGGCAGGGGAATCTCGCGGATCAGGTCGGCGATGAAGATGAACGACCCGCGCAACAGGCCCACGACCACCAGTTTTTCGGTGCCGTGGAAATGGGCGGTGATTTCGCGGGCGAGCTCTTCGACCCTTGCGGCGATTGCCTTCGCGCTGATCATCTGGTCGATCACATAGGGGCGTTCTGGCATGGTCTTTCCCGTCAGGTCTTGATTTCCGGCGCGCCTCAAGACAAATCGCGCCTGACCCCGCTTTGGCAAGGTAAAAGCGATGCGCCACGCCGAGGAGAAACTTCTCCCCCATACGCCCGACCAGATGTTCGATCTGGTCGCCGATGTCGCGCGCTACCCCGAGTTCCTGCCCTGGACGGCGGCGGCGCGCATCCGCACGCGCAGGCCGGTCGAAGGGGGCGAGGTCATGGAGGCGGACCTGGTCATCAGCTTCAAGCTGTTCCGCGAGAAATTCGGCAGCCGGGTGACCTTGCTGCCCGGGGAGCGGCGGATTCTGACGGAATATATCGACGGGCCGTTCCGGCATCTGAAATCGGAATGGCGCTTCACCCCCGATCCGGGCGGCTGCAAGGTGGGGTTCGAGGTGGATTTCGAGTTCCGCAACGCGATCCTGGCGGGGGTGATCGGGCTGGTCTTCAACGAGGCGATGACCCGGGTGGTGCGCGCCTTCGAGGCCCGGGCCAAGGTGCTTTACGGGTAACCTGCTTTCAAGTTGACCTGGCGGAGCGTCCTTCGTCCGCAAGAGACACGTTCAGGGGGAGGGCCTTCTGCCCTCCCCCGCCTTCGGCTCCCCCTCCCGAGGATATTTGGGCCAAGGTGAAAGGGGGGCAAAACCATCGTTTCCGGGGTGGAAACGAAAGGAAGCCTTAACCTTATTTGCTTGAGCGAATCGGGGGCGGGGCGCTAACTGGAGGCGGTGTGTTTCAGGGGGGAGTGACCCATGA
>CAMFIX010000288.1 GCA_945952425.1 uncultured Pseudorhodobacter sp.
GGCATCGCCTTCTATACCGCCACCAACCCGACCGACCATGTCATCGCGGGCCAGGCGAGCTATAACGTCAGCCCCGACCAGGCCGGCGGCTATTTCACCAAGATCGAGTGTTTCTGCTTCACCCAGCAGGTTCTGCAGCCCGGCCAGACGGTCGAGATGCCGGTGACCTTCTATGTCGATCCGTCCATCGCCCAAGATCCGGAAGCGAAATACATCAAGGAAATCACCCTGTCCTACACCTTCCACCAAATTCCGCTGCCCGAGGCCGAGGCGTCGCTTGCGCCGGCCAAGGTCCAGCCGGTAAACTGAATCAGAAGAAACGAGGGAGCCCGCCAGATGGCCGACCACGCCAAGAACCACGATTACCACATCCTGCACCCCTCGATCTGGCCCTTCGCCAGCGCGGTTTCGGCCTTCACCATGCTCTATGGCGCGGTGATGTGGATGAACCACGGCGGGGAGCGGGGGACGCCCTTCGTCATGCTCATCGGCCTCGTCGGCGTGCTGTTCTGCATGTACGGCTGGTGGTCGGCGGTCGTCCACGAGGCGAATACGGGCGACCATACCCCGGTGGTGCGGATCGGCCTGCGCTATGGCTTCATCATGTTCATCATGTCGGAAGTCATGTTCTTCTCGGCCTGGTTCTGGACCTTCTTCAAGCACCGCCTTTATCCGATGGGGCCGCAATCGCCCATCGTCGATGGCGTCTGGCCGCCCGCCGGGATCGAGACCTTCGACCCCTGGCACCTGCCGATCATCAACACGCTGATCCTGCTCTGCTCCGGCGCCGCGGCGACCTGGGCGCACCATGCCCTGGTGCACGAGAACAACAACCGCCCGGCGATCAAGCAGGGCCTGTGGCTGGCGATCCTTCTGGGCCTCAGCTTCACCTTCTTCCAGGCCTATGAATATGCCCATGCGGGCTTCGGCTTCGCGGGCAACATCTATGGCGCGTCCTTCTTCATGGCGACGGGCTTCCACGGCGCGCATGTCATCATCGGGACGATCTTCCTGGCCGTTTGCCTGATCCGGACCTACAAGGGCGACTTCACCGCCGAGCAGCATATCGGGTTCGAGGCGGCGGCCTGGTATTGGCACTTCGTCGACGTGGTCTGGCTGTTCCTCTTTGCGGCGGTCTACGTTTGGGGTCAGGGCTGAGGCCGGGGGGCTGCCGCCCCCCGGACCCCCTGCTTCAAGGGGAGCCATGCCACTGGTCTCTTGAACCAGTGGCGATACCAGTGGCAAACCCCTTGAAAATCCCCGTGGATATTTATTGACCAATGAAACGGGGGGCGCGCGACTGGCGCCCCTTTGTTTTGGAGACGGCATGAAGCGGTTCATCGGGCCCCTCTTGATCGGCGTGATCGGGGTGGCGATCCTTATCTCGCTGGGCGTCTGGCAGCTGGAGCGGCTGGCCTGGAAAGAGGCCAAGATCGCCGCGATCAACGCGATGATCGGCGCGGCGCCGGTGGCTTTGCCCGCTGCGCCGACGATGGAGGCCGACCGCTATCGCGGCGTCACCGCGACCGGGCGGTTCACCGGCGAGGCGGTCTTCAAGCTGGACAGCCTGGCCGACCAGGGCCCCGGCAAACGGGTGATCGCGGTCTTCGAGACCGAGGGACGGCGCATCCTCGTCGACCGCGGCATCTGGCTGGACGGCACGGCGGCCGATCCGGCCAAGCCGATGGAGACGACGGTCACCGGCAACCTCGACTGGCCGCAGGAAGCCGACAGCTATACCCCGCCGCCCGATGCCAAGACGGGCCTGTGGTTTGCGCGCGACGTGCCGGCCATGGCCAAGGCGCTGAATACGGAAGCGACACTTATTGTCGCTCGGGAACAAGTCGGTGACGGGATTACGCCGGTGCCCCTGGACACCTCTGCTATCCCTAACGACCATTGGCAATATGCGATGACCTGGTTTTCGCTGGCGCTCGTCTGGTTCGTGATGACAGGGGCGTGGATGTGGCGTATCAGGCGTGCAAATCTGAAGGCGGGATGATGCGCTATATCTCCACCCGGGGGCAGGCCCCGGTTCTGACGTTCGAACAGGCGATGATGACGGGGCTGGCGCGCGACGGCGGGCTTTACGTGCCCGAGGCGGTGCCGGTGTTCTCGGCGGAGACCTTTGCCGCCATGGCGGGGCTACCTTACGAAGAGATCGCCTTCCGCGTGATGAAGCCTTTCATCGGCGAGACCTTTACCGATGCCGAGTTCAAGGGCCTGCTGGCCAAGGCCTATGCCGGGTTCGGCCATGCCGCCCGCGCGCCCCTGAAGCAGATCGCGCCGAACCATTTCCTGCTGGAGCTGTTCCACGGTCCGACGCTGGCCTTCAAGGACTTCGCCATGCAGATCATCGGGCAGATGATGCAGGCGGCGCTGGCGCGGTCGGGCGAGCGGATCACCATCGTCGGCGCGACCTCTGGCGACACCGGCTCGGCCGCCATCGAGGCCTTCCGCGGCCTCGCCAATGTCGATGTCTTCATCCTTTACCCGCATGGCCGGGTGTCCGAGGTGCAGCGGCGCCAGATGACGACGCCGGTGGAAGCCAATGTCCATGCGCTGGCGATCGACGGCAGCTTCGACGATGCCCAGGCGCGGCTGAAGGATATGTTTAATGATTTCGCTTTCCGCGACGAGGTGCGGCTGGCGGGGGTGAACTCGATCAACTGGGCGCGGGTGCTGGCGCAGGTGGTCTATTACGTCAGCGCGGCGGTGAACCTCGGCGCGCCCTTCCGCCCGGTTTCCTTCACCGTGCCGACCGGCAATTTCGGCGACATTTTCGCGGGCTATATCGCGCGCAAGATGGGGCTGCCCATCGACCGGCTGGTGATCGCGACCAACCAGAACGACATCCTCGACCGGGCGCTGCGCAGCGGTGCCTACGAGACCAACGGGGTGAAACCCTCGATCTCGCCCTCGATGGACATTCAGGTGTCCTCGAACTTCGAGCGCGCGCTCTTCGATGCCTATGGCCGGGATGGCAAGGCCATCGCCGCCCTGATGGCGGACCTCAAGGCCGGGGGCTTCCGCATCTCCCAAGGCGCGCTGGAGACCTTGCGGGCCACCTTCGCCTCGGGCCGCGCCTCGGAGGACGAGACTCTGGCCACGATCCGCGCGACGCTGGCCTCCAGCGGAGAGCTTCTCTGTCCCCATGGCGCGGTCGGCGTGAAAGTGGCGGAGGAGAACCTTGGGCAGGCCCCCATGGTGACGCTGGCCACCGCCCATCCCGCCAAATTCCCCGATGCGGTCGAGCAGGCCACGGGCCTTCGCCCGGCGCTGCCGCCCCGCATGGCCGACCTTTACACGCGCCCGGAACGGGTGACGCGGGTTCCCAATGACCTTGGCGCCCTGATGGCGCTGGTCCGCGAAAGGATTGCACGTTGACCGTGAGGCTGACCACGCTGGGCAATGGCCTGCGCGTCGTGACCGAGGATATGCCGGGGCTGAAATCGGCCTCGGCGGGGATCTGGGTCCAGGCGGGCGGGCGGCACGAGACCGCGGCCCAGAACGGCATCGCCCATTTCCTGGAGCATATGGCCTTTAAGGGCACCGCCCGCCGCAGCGCCCTTCAGATCGCCGAGGAAATCGAGGATGTGGGCGGCTATATCAACGCCTATACCTCGCGCGAGACGACCGCCTATTACGCCCGCGTGCTGCAAGAGGATGTGGGGCTCGCGCTGGATGTGGTGGGCGACATCGTCCTGAACCCGGCCTTCCACGAGGCCGATATCGAGACCGAGCGCCATGTGATCCTGCAGGAAATCGGCCAGGCCTTGGACACGCCCGACGACATCGTCTTCGACTGGCTGCACGAGGCCTCTTACCCCGAGCAGGCCTTCGGGCGCACGATCCTGGGGCCGGAAGAGCGGGTCAGCGCCTTCGGGCGCGGCGACCTGCAGGGCTTCGTCGCCGACCATTACGCGCCGGGGCAGATGATCCTCGCCGCCGCCGGGGCGGTGGACCATGACGCGGTGGTGAAACAGGCCGAGGCGATGTTCGCGGGCCTGACGCCCCGCGCGCCCAAGGGCTACGAGCCCGCGCGTTTCAAAGGCGCCGAGCGGCGCGAGGTCAAGGAGCTGGAGCAGGTCCATTTCGCCTTGGCCTTCGACAGCCCCGGCTACCGCGATCCGCAGGTCCATGCGGCGCAGGTCTATGCGATGGCGATGGGCGGGGGCATGTCCTCGCGCCTGTTCCAGAAGATCCGCGAAGAGCGGGGCCTCTGCTATTCGATCTTCGCCCAATCCGGCGCCTATGAGGATGCCGGCCAGATCACCATCTATGCCGGCACCTCCGAGGACGAGATCGCCGACCTGGTGGCGCTGACGGCCGACGAGCTGAAGCGCGCGGCCGAGGATATGACCGAGGCCGAGGTGGCCCGCGCCCGGGCGCAGATCAAGGCGGGGATGCTGATGGGGCTGGAATCGGCCTCCTCCCGCGCCGAGCGCGATGCGCGGCTCTTGGCCATTCACGGGCGGGTGCCCACGGTCGAAGAGGTCGTGGCCAAGATCGACGCGGTCGGCGTCGCCGAGGTGCGCGCCTTCGCCGAGCGCATGACCGGCGCCGATGCGGCGCTGGCGCTTTACGGCCCCGTCGCCGCCGCCCCCGGGCTGGAGGCGATCCGCGACAGGCTGCGCGGCTGATGTTCGGCCTGCGCCGCAAGCCCGGGAACCAGACCGAGCGCATGGTGCTGCTGCCGATCCCGGACGTCTCCACCCGCAGCGCTG
>CAMFIX010000289.1 GCA_945952425.1 uncultured Pseudorhodobacter sp.
GGTGAACGCCATCCGCATGTGCGACCCGGCCGCCGCCCGCAAGGCCATGGCGGGGCACCTGACCGTCAGCCCGATCAAGGCCATCGCGCAGGACGCTTTGCGCGCCAAAGGGTTGGGCGCGTGATGCAAAGGGCCCGGCGAGAGCAGTTGCAGACCGGGCTGATGCTGGCCCCATCGGTTCTGTTGCTGGGGCTTTTCGTGCTGGTGCCGCTTTGCGTGGTCTTCGCCTACAGCTTTGCGCTGCGCGACCCTTACGGGGCGGTGCTTCCGGGCTTTACGCTGGACAATTACAAGGAGCTGATCCAGGGCGTTTACCTGCAGATCTTCCTGAACTCCTTCTCGCTGGCGGCGATGACGACCGGGCTTTGCCTGCTGATCGGCTATCCGGTCGCCTATTACATCGCCTTCAAGGCCGGACGCGCGGCGCCCGCGCTGCTGCTGTTGCTGCTGATCCCGTTCTGGATCAACTTCCTGATCCGGATTTCGGCCTGGGTCGTCCTCTTGGGCCGCGGCGGGCTCATCAACCAGGGCCTGCTGGCGTCGGGGCTGACCCAGCTGCCCATCGGCATGCTGGGCACGGTCGGGGCGACGCTGGTCGGCATGGTCTATGCCTTCCTGCCGGTGACGGTCTTTCCGATCTATGCCGCGCTGACGCCGCTGGACCGCCGGTTGCTGGAGGCGGGGGCCGACCTCGGCGCCGGCCCGGGCGAGACCTTCTGGCGCATCACCCTGCCGCTGTCGCTGCCAGGCGTGCTGGCGGCCGCGCTGTTCGTCTTCGTGCCGTCGATGGGGGTCTTCGCCATCCCGGTTCTGCTGGGCGGCGGCAAGGAGATCATCCTCGGCAACCTGATCGTCCAGCTGTTCCTGGAGTTCCGCAACATCCCGGCCGGGTCGGCCGTGTCGATCCTGCTGCTGGTCTTCTCGGGCTTCGGCATCCTGCTTTACATGCGCGCCCTGCGGCGGGTGGAGGCGATGAAATGACCGCACGCACCGGCACGCCCGGCTGGGCCATGCGCAACCTCGTATATGGCGTGTCGGGCTGGGTCACCCTGCTGACCTATCTCTTCATGCTGCTGCCCATCGCGGTGCTGATCGGTTTTGCCTTCAACGCCGGAAAATCGACCGTGGTCTGGACCGGCTTTTCGCTGCGCTGGTTCCAGAAGGTGGTCGGCAACGGCAATATCCTGGACGCGCTGCAGGTCAGCCTATTCGTGGCCCTGGCCAGCGCCGCGCTTTCGACGGCCATCGGCGCGGTCGCGGCGGTGGCGATCACCCGGCGGAGCTTTCCGGGCCGCGATCTCCTGGCCGCCGCCCTGGCCGCACCCCTGGTCCTGCCCGAGATCGTGCTGGGCGTCGCCCTTCTGGTCTTCATGTCCTTCGCCGGGGTGACGCTGGGCTATGCGACGATGATCGTGGGCCATGTCCTGGTCTCGATCCCCTTTGCCACGCTGATCGTGCGCGCCGCCGCCTCGTCGCTGGACCCGCGGCTGGAGAATGCTGCGGCCGACCTCGGCGCCGACGAATGGCAGACCTTCCGCATGGTGACGCTGCCGCAGCTGATGCCCGCGATCCTGACGGCTTTCATCCTGTCGGCCACCCTGTCCTTCGACAACCTGGTGATGTCGACCTTCACCTCGGGCGTCGGCACCACAACGCTGCCGCTGCGCATCTACTCGATGCTGAAGCTTGGAATTACCCCGGAAATCAACGCTCTGGGTGCCCTTATGGTTCTGGCCAACGTCACGATCCTGCTGTTGGTCATGGGCCGCTACCTTCCATTGATGCTGAAAACCAACCGGCAGTGAACGACCGGAACCGCAAACTTTCCAACCAGGAGACGAAAATGACGAACCGACTGATCCTTGGCCTCGCGGCCACGGCGCTGAGCCTTGTTGCCGCGCTGCCGGCCTTCGCCGAAGACCTGCGCATCTATGGCTGGGCCGGCGAGATGCCCGACGAGGTGCTTGCCGATTTCCAGAAGGAGACCGGCATCCATGTCACCTTCGACACCTTCGACAGCAACGAATCCCTGATCGCCAAGCTGGATGCCGGCGGGTCGGGCTATGACCTGGTGAACCCCTCGCAATATGCGGTGCAGATCCTCATCAACCGCGGCAAGCTGGTCGAGCTGGATCACGCCAAGATCGACACCTATGGCAAGATCGCCCCGACCTTCCAGAACGTGTCCTATGACACCGGCAACAAGTTCTCGATCCCTTACGTCTGGGGCACGACGGGGCTGGCCTATAACAAGACCTGCGTCGATGCGCCGATCACCAGCTGGAAATCGCTGTTCGACGAGAAATACAAGGGCCGCGTCTATATGCTGGACAACATGCTGGCCGCCTATATCGCGGGCCTGCAGGTCAACGGCTTCCGCGCCAACAGCACCAACCCGGCCGAGATCGAAAAGGCGACCGAGACGCTGATCGCGCAAAAGCCGCTGCTGGCCGGTTACAACAGCACCAATTTCGCCGACCTCGTCTCGTCGGGCGAGGCCTGCATCGTGGAAAGCTGGTCCTCCTCGGTGCTGCAGGCCATCGCCGACAATCCCGACGTGGTCTATGTGCTGCCGGAAGAGGGCGGCACAATGTGGATCGACGGCTACGCGATCCTGAAGGATGCGCCGAACCCCGAGGCGGCCTACAAGTTCCTGTCCTATATCCTGCGTCCCGAAGTGGCAGCCAAGACGACCGAGCTGACCAAGACCGCGACCGTGGTCAGCGAGTCCAAGGCGCTCTTGCCCAAGGAGATCGCCGAGAACCCCGCCGTCTTCCCGGCCGAGGCCACGCTGGCCAAGGCCGATTTCATCCTCGACCTCGGCGATGCGATGAAGCTGTACCAGGACGGCTGGACCAAGGTCAAAGCTGCCAAGTAAGGCCCGGCCTTCGCGGCGCGCGGCCCTGCGCTGCGCGCCCCCCGATCTGCAATCAGGCGAAACGCAATGTCCCTCTCTGACCTGTCCGTGCCCCAGGCCGTCGTCGAACTGAAGGCGGTCGAAAAGCGCTTCGGAACCTTCACGGCCCTGCGGCGCATGGACCTGACCATTCGCCAGGGCGAGTTCTTCACCATGCTGGGCGCCTCGGGCTGCGGCAAGACCACCACGCTGCGCATCATCGCCGGGCTCTAACTGCCGAGCAAGGCGCAGGCCCTCATCGACAGCCAGGATGTCTCGACCGGGCGGCCCCATCTTCGGCCGGTGCATACCGTGTTTCAGAACTACGCGCTTTTCCCGCATATGAAGGTGCTGGAGAACGTGGCCTTTCCCCTGACCGTGCGCCGCATCGCCCGGCCCGAGCGGCTGGAGCGCGCCCGGGCCGCGCTCGACCTGGTGCAGATGGGGGCCTTTGCCGACCGCAAGCCCTCGCAGCTGTCGGGCGGGCAGCAGCAGCGCGTGGCGCTGGCGCGGGCGCTGGTGAACGAGCCCAAGGTTCTGCTTCTGGACGAGCCGCTGGGCGCGCTGGACCTGAAGCTGCGCAAGGAGATGCAGGCCGAGCTGAAGGCCATGCAGCGCCGTCTGGGCATCACCTTCGTCTTCGTGACGCATGACCAGGAAGAGGCGCTGTCGATGTCCGACCGCATCGCCCTGATGAAGGGCGGCGAGATCGTCCAGCTGGACACGCCGACCGGGCTTTATGACCGGCCCGCCACCAGCTATGTCGCCGATTTCATTGGCGAAACCAATATGATCCCGGGGCGGGTGATCTCGACAGGGGGGGATGTGACCGTGGTCGAGGCCATGGGCAGCAGGCTTCGCGTGGCCGCGACCCCCGGCCAGGCCGACGGGGCCGAGATGCAGCTGGCGATCCGGCCCGAACGGGTCTGCGACGTGGGCGCCGAGGCCGAGAACAGCGCCGAGGGCGTGCTGGCCGATGTCGAATTCATCGGCACCGATCTGCGGCTCGTCTACCGGATGGCCGGCGGCAGCCGCGTCGTGATGCGGCGGCAGAACAACGGGCGCGCGGTGCCGCAGCTCGGAGAAACCCGGCGGCTCGGCTTCCGCCAGGAAGACCTGCGGCTTTTCAGCCGCTGACAAGACAAGGACAAGCGATGACCGACATTTACCGCCTTGAACCGCTGCCGCCGCAGCTTGACGCCGCCACGACCGCAAGGCTGGCGCAGGTCGAGGCCGCGACGCTGGGCCATTACCTTCACACCGGCTTCGTCGATACGGCGATCCGCCCGCTGATCGTGGGGCCGCGCGTTGCCGGGGCCGCGGTGACCGTGCAGATCTCGGGCCCGGATTCGACCTTGCTTTACCACGCGATGGACCGGGTGCGGCCCGGCGACCTCTTGGTCATCGACCGGGTGGGCGATCACAAGCAGGCCTGCTGGGGCGGCTTCATGGCCGCGGTGGCGCGCATCCGCGGCCTGGCCGGGGTGATCATCGACGGCGCGGTGACCGACCCCGCCGCCATCCGCGAGGCGGGCGTGCCGACCTGGGCGCGCGAAACCTCGGCCGTGACGACCAAGCTTCTGAACCTCGGCGGCGGTTTCAACGTTCCGGTCTCGATCGGCGGGGTCGCGGTCAACCCGGGCGATGCCGTGCTGGCCGACGATTGCGGCGTCGTCGTCATCGCGCCGCGGCGGTTGCAGCGGCTGATCGAGGTGGCGCTGGCCGACCAGGCCGAAGAGGGTGGCTGGATCGAGCGGCTGCAAAAGGGCGAGCGGCTGCAAGACCTGGTCGACATCCGCGCCATGCTGGAAAAGAACGGGATGGAGG
>CAMFIX010000290.1 GCA_945952425.1 uncultured Pseudorhodobacter sp.
GACCTACGCAGCGCCAAGGGCGTGCCAGCCTGGCGGACGGTTGCGGCCATACCTTCGCCCGCACGGCCCCCGCCACCCCGAAATTCCGCCCGACGGCAGCCCGAGCGGCGGGATCAATCCCGCCCTACACCCGGTGATCTGACCGAGCCCCCGGCGGCTTCCAAAAGAATGCCGCGGCTCCGCCTCCCGGCCCCCTGCCACGGGCCCGGTCCGCTCGCCTCACACCCAACAAGCCAGGCGCGACATGAATGCGCAAACACCCCGCCCCCCTTTTCATTGGTCCATAAATATCCCACGGGTGGGTCCGGGAGGGTGTGAACCCCTCCCGGGGGCAGCCGCAAAATCCCGTTTGGGGCCATAAAAAGCCGGCCCCGTAGGGCGGGGTTCACCCCGCCGCCCGTTCAGGCTTTCTCGGCCAGCTCCAGCCATTCCTCTTCCGCTGCAGCCAGCGCCGCTTGCCGTTCGGCCAGCATCTCGGAGGCCTTTTTGAACTTCACCGGCTCGCGGGTGAAGAGGTCGGGGTCGGCCATCAGCTGGTGCAGCTTGGCCATTTCGGCTTCCAGCTTTTCGATCAGCCCGGGCAGGGCCTCCAGACGCTTTTTCTCGGTGAAGCTCAGACCCTCGACCTTTTTCGGAGCCGCCGCGGTCCCGGGCGCCTCGGCCGGGCGCGCGGCGGCCTTCGCCTCCGCCCGCGGCGGGCGCTGGCTCACGTAATCGCTCCAGCCGCCGGGATAGACCATGGCCCGCCCGTCGCCCTCCAGGGCCACGGTGGTCGTCGCCACCCGGTCGATGAAATCGCGGTCGTGGCTGACCAGCAGCACCGTGCCGTCGTAATCGCCCAGGATGTCCTGCAGCAGGTCCAGGGTTTCCACATCCAGATCGTTGGTCGGCTCGTCCAGGATGAGCAGGTTCGACGGCCGCGCCATCAGCTTGGCCAGCAAGAGCCGCGCCCGCTCGCCGCCCGAGAGGCTTTTGACCGGCGCCCGCGCCTGGGCCTCGTCGAACAGGAAATCCTTCAGATAGCCCACCACATGCCGCGGCATCCCCCGCACCATGACCTGGTCGGAATTGCCCGAGACCGCCATCAGCGGGTCGTTGGTCAGGTTGACCCAGAGGCTCTCCTCGGGGTCGAGCCTTGCCCGGCTCTGGTCGAAAACCGCGATCTCCAGCTGGGTGCCAAGCGTGACCTTGCCCGCATCCGGTGCGATCTCGCCGGTCAAAAGCCGCAACAGCGTCGTCTTGCCCACGCCGTTCGGGCCGACAAAAGCCACCCGGTCGCCGCGCAGCACTTTCAGGTCGAAGTCGCGGGTGATCCGCCGGTCACCAAAGGCCTTGCCCAGCCCGACGGACTCGATCACCTTCTTGCCCGAGGTCGTCCCGCTTTCGAACTCCAAGGCCGCGGTGCCCTTGCGGCGGATCTGGCTGGACCGCTCCTCGCGCAGCGCGGCCAAAGCCCGCACCCGCCCCTGGTTGCGCTTCCTGCGCGCCGAGATCCCCTCGACCGCCCATTTCGCCTCGGCCTTGATCTTGCGGTCCAGCTTGTGGCGGGCGGCGTCTTCTTCGGCCCAGGTCTCTTCGCGCCATTCCTCGAAGCCGAAAAACCCCAACTCCCGCCGCCGCAGCACCCCGCGGTCCAGCCAGAGCGTCGCCCGCGTCAGCCGGTTCAGAAACGCCCGGTCGTGAGAGATCAGCACGAAGGCCGCGCGGGTGTCGTTCAGGAAATTCTCCAGCCATTCGATGGCGGCGATGTCCAGGTGGTTGGTCGGCTCGTCCAAGAGCATCAGCTCGGGCGCCTCGGCCACCAGTTTCGCCAAGGCCGCCCGGCGCCGCTCGCCGCCCGAGGCGGAGGCCACCGGCGTCTCGGGGCGGAAGCCCAGCCCCTCGGCGGCGAGCGCCAGCCGCCAGGCCTCGCCCTCGGGCAGGCGGGAGGCGGCATAATCGCCCAAGGTCGCAAACCCCGCCATCTCGGGCTCTTGCTCCATATAGCCGACCGTCACGCCCGGCGGCACGACGCGCAGGCCCGCATCGCCCTCGACCTCGCCCGCCATCAGCTTCATCAGCGTGGACTTGCCCGAGCCGTTGCGGCCGACCAAGGCCAGCCGGTCGCCCTCCTGCACCGTCAGGTCGATGCCGTCGAACAGGGGATTGCCGCCGAAGGTCAGCGACAGGGTGGAAAGTTGCAGAAGGGGTGCGCGTGCCATGGGCCCTGAGCTAACCGCCCGCGCGATCCTCTGCAAGGGCGCGCAGGGCGCGGGCGCGGGCGGGGGGGATCGTATCGATGGCCAGAAGGGTCAGGACATGGACCGTGTCGAGATCGCGGTCCACCACCGCATGGTCCGAAACCCGCGCCCCCATGGCAAGGTAAAACCGCAGAAGGGGGGGCAGGCGGGCGGCATCGGGGGGCAGGTCGGGCAGGCTCAGCACCTCGGGCGCGCGGCGGCGGGGCGAGGGCAGGGCGACGAAGGGCCGCAGCGCGGCCAGCGCCGCGCCGTGATCTCCCGCGGCGCCGGGCAAAGAGCTGCAGCCGAACAGCAGCGCGATGCCCTCCGCCTCGGTCACCTGCGTCAAGAGACCCCAGGCCAGGCGCAGGATCGCCGGATTGCCATGGCCCGGATGCAGGCAAAAGCGCCCAAGCTCCAGCGCGCGCCCGGTGGGGGTCAGGGGCGAGAGGTCATAGAACCCCGCGGCATAAGAGGCGCCGAAATCGGCGCCCGGGGCGAAGTCCTGCAGCCGGGCACAGGCGACCAGCGTCGCCCCCTCGTGCACGACAAGGTGCCGGCAGAAGGCGTCATGCGCATCGCCATCCAGACCCAGGGCGCCGCGAAAGGCCAGGTGGCGCAGGGCCTGCGCCTCGGTCAGGTCGTCGTCGGGTTGCAAGAGCCGCGCGGTGAGGCGGCCGAGGGTCAGGGTCATCGGGACTGCAACGGGCTTGCGAAGCGGCGGTTATGCCCTAGATTTGACCTTGGAAATGCGAGGTGTCCATGGAAAAGGTCGAGAAAACCGAGGCCGAATGGCTGAAGCAGCTGGGAGACGAGGCCTTCCGCGTCCTGCGCAAGCACGGGACAGAGCGGCCCTTCAGCCATGACGATTTCCCCGACGCACCGGGGGTCTATTACTGCAAGGGCTGCGGGGCAGAGCTGTTCCGTGCCGAGACCAAGTTCGATGCGGGCTGCGGCTGGCCCTCTTTCTATGCGCCCGCGCAGGGCGAGACGGTGGGCGAAAGCATCGACCGCAGCCATTTCATGGTGCGGACCGAGGTCCATTGCAACCGCTGCGGCGGGCACCTGGGCCATGTCTTCGACGACGGGCCGGAGCCCACGGGCCTGCGCTATTGCATCAACGGCGTGGCGCTGGACTTCGAACCGGAGGATTGAGGGGCCCGGCGCGGTAAATCGGCCAGCGTGAAAGGCGCAAGACTGCGCCGCTTGTCCTGTCTCCACGGTCGGACGGGGGCCGTCTGCCCCCGAACCCCCGAGAATATTTGGGCAAGTATGAAAGGGGCAAGGGGCGCGCGTGACGGACTTGCGCGCGTCGCGAAGGCGCGGCCTGAAAGCGCAGCCGGTTGGTGTCACGGGCGCTGCGATAGGGCGCCTTTATCGCACCGGGCGGCACGCCCAAAGGCGAGATGAAAACCTTGCGTGGCTGCCTACTTGTAGCGCGCGGCCAGCTTGCGCATCGCGGCCACGTAAAGCAGCACGTCGATCCCCACGCCCACGAAATTCGCCCCCGCCGCCCGGGTCTCGGCGATGTAATCCTCTTCCGTCGCCAGCACGCCCGCCGCCTTGCCCGCCGCCCGGATGCGGCGCAGGGCCTCCGTCACCGCGGCCCGCACCTCCGGATGGCTCGCCCCGCCCAAAATCCCCATATCGGCCGCCAAGTCCGAGGGCCCGACGAAGACGCAATCGGCCGGCACCTGCAGGATCGCATCCAGGTTCTCCAGCGCGCGGCGGCTTTCCACCTGCAGGATCAGGCAGATCTCGCGGTCCGCCGTCTTCAGGTAATCGGCGTGGCTGGAGAACAGCGAGGCCCGTGCCAGCGACGAGCCGATGCCGCGCACCCCCGCCCCCGGGTAGCGCGTCGCGGCATAGATCGCCTGCGCCTGCTCTGCCGTCTCGACCATCGGCACCATCAGGCTTTGCGCGCCCGCATCCAGCACCTGCTTGATCATCCAGGTCTCGCCCACCGGCACCCGCACGATCGCATCGCTTTCGCCCCCCCGCAGCACCGCCAGCTGCGCCGAGATCGAGCGCAGGTCGTTCGGCGCATGTTCCCCGTCGATCAAGAGCCAGTCGAATCCCGCCGTGGCCGCCATTTCGGCGACATAGGGTTCGGCGGTGCCGAGCCAGCAGCCGAAGACGGTCTCTCCGGCGGCGAGGCGGGATTTCAGGCGGTTGTGCGGTGCGGGCATCGGGGCTCTCCTTTGGCGCCACGCTAAGGCCGCCAGGGAGGAAGGTCCAGATCAGACCGGCAGGCCGCTGTCGGGCTTGGCCTGGTCCATCACGATCTGGCTTTGCACCCGCCCGACGGAAGGATGCGCCAGAAGCCGCTCCTGGATCAGCCGGTTCAGCGCGCCAAGGTCGGCGACCCAGACCCGCAAGAGGTAGTCCGCCTCGCCGGTCAGCGTCCAGGCGGCCGCGACCTCGGGGAGCGTGGAGATCAGCCGGGCGAAGCCCTTCGCGCCTTCGGGAGAATGCCGCGCCATCTGCACCTGTACGAAGG
>CAMFIX010000291.1 GCA_945952425.1 uncultured Pseudorhodobacter sp.
GGTATTGGCCGGGCTTGAAGGAGGTCGCCTGGTAGACCACGCCATCATCGGGCGCGGTGACCTTGGTCAGCGAAAGCTTGTAGGCCGCCTGGTCGCGCGCGGCCAGCGCCGCCGCCACCGCCGGATGGGCATCGGTCGCCACCTCGGCATCGCCCCCCAGGGCGACAAGGGCGTTTTCAACCGCGACCTTGGCCAAGGCGGCGGTCTCATCCGCCCGACGCGCCGCGTTCTGCGCATCTTCCAGCGCGGTCGCCGTGCCGACGCCCTTGGTCGACAAAGCCTCTTGCCGGGTCAGCTGGTCGGCCTGATACGAGGCATCGTCCTGCGTCAGCTTTTCCTGCGCCAGGGCCGCCTGATAGGCGCCCTTCAGCTGTTGGACCTGCAGCCGCGCCTGATCGACCGCGATATTGGCCTGGGCCAAGGCCAGCTTGTAGGGCTGGTCATCGACGGTGAACAGCACGTCGCCCTTCTTGACCACCTGGCCATCGGTGAAATTCACGCCTGTCACGCGGCCCGAAATATCCGAAGCGATGGTGATGCGCGCCTGGTGGAAATAGGCGTTGTCGGTGGATTCGTAACGCCCCCCGGTGACCCACCACACCCCGGCGCCTATCACCAGCGCCACGGGCAGAGAGAGCATCAACAGGCGGCGGCGCGATTTCTTGGGCGTCTCGATCTGGGTGATTTCGGCAGTGGTCATGACAGTTCCTTTTGGCCGGGTTCCTCGGCCTTCGACAAATTGGCAGCGATCATCCGCAGGGCCGCGATCAGCTCGGCGCGCTGGGCCTCGGACAGGCCGTTCAGCGCCTCGGCATAGACGGCATCGGCATGGGTCTTCACATGGGCAAAGGCGGCAAGCGCCTTTTCGGTCGGCAGAACGCGCCGCACGCGGCGGTCGTTGGGGTCGGGCGCGCGGTTGACCCAGCCCTGCGCCTCCATCCGGTCGATGAGGCGCGAGGCCGAGATCGGCTCGATATCCAAAAGCTCGGCAAAGCGGCTTTGCTGGGCGCCGCCTTCGGATTTGCAGACCAGAAGCAACATGCGCCACTGGGCCGAGGTCAGGCCATATTCGCCCGAGCGCGCCTCGAACCGGCGACGGATCAGGCGCGAGGCATCATGCAGAAGAAGGCCGAGCGAAGGGTTTTCCATAAGCAGGTGATATAGTAAGCGATGCTTATAATCAACATGGACATCATTGCGCCTGGTGCATGGCTGGGTTGCGAAGGCCTGCGCTGGGCGCATGGGGTAGGGCGGGGTTCACCCCGCCATTGCGCTGTTTGGGTCGAGGCCCCGCGTCAAGCCCGGGGCCCCTTGGCGCAATGAAAAAGCCACCGGCCTGTGGGCCGCCCGACGGTAATGAAAAAGCCACCGGCCTGAAGGCCGGTGGCGGCGGTGACCAGCACCGCAGTTGCGCGACCCCGCGGGGAGCCTTTGGGGCCGCGCCAGTGTGCCTTAGCCCATCACCTTCGTGCCAAGCCCATGGCCGGCCGAGGGTTTCGCCGCCGACTTGGCCCGCAGTTCCTCGACCGAACGCACATCCAGCCGCGCGGCCCCGTTCCATTCGCGGGTCTTGACCTTGGGGTTCTCCAGCCGCTTTTTCGCCGCCGGGATGGCATCGGCATATTGCGGCAGCCATTCGGCCTGGGCGACGAGCATCTCGTCGACCATCTGCCAGACCTCTTCGGGCGTGCAGATCGCGCCGACCAGCGGGTCATGCAGGACGGATTGCTTCAACAGCTCCACATCCCCGGTGATCGCCGCCTTCATCCCCATGCGCTGGACGTTGACCGAAGCCGAGCAGGTCGCGGCGCAGGCGTCGGGCAGGGTGATCCCCTCCACCATGTTGATGCCGAAACGGTCCACGAAGCCGGGGCTTTCGATGATGCAATCGGCGGGCAGGTTGCGGATCACCCCGCCGTTCTTGACGTTGAAGTGCCCGCGATAGGTCCGCCCGGTTTCCAAGGCCTCCAGGATGTGGGAGGCATGCTCGTCGGTGCGCTTGTAAGAGGACAAAGGCTTGCCCGCCTCGTCCAGGAACTTCGGGAAATCCGTCTCGAACCAGTTGCGGTTCTCGGTCGTGTAGCGCAGGTAGCCGCCCGTCTCGCCATGAATCCATTCGTCCATGCTGATCCAGTCCAGGATCTGATCGGGGCGCTTGCGATACCAGGGCAGGTATTCCGACAGGTGGCCGTTGCTCTCGGTCGAATAGAAGCCAAAGCGCTTCAGCACGTCGATGCGCACTTTCTCCTGCTTGGAGAAGGTCGGATGGCGCTCGAAAGCCTCGGTCAGCTCTTCGCGGCTGACCTTGCGGCCTTTGTGGCGGATGTCCAGATACCAGGTCTGGTGGTTGATGCCGGAACAGATGATGTCGGTCTCTTCCATCGGCACGCCCAAGGCGGTGGCGATCTGCCGGTGGCCGTTCTGCACCCCGTGGCAGAGCCCGACCGTATTGACCTTGCCATGGTCGATGGCGGCCCAGGTCATCATCGCCATCGGGTTGGCATAGTTCAACAGCAGCGCGCCGGGCTCGGAGACCTCGCGGATGTCCTTGCAGAAGTCCAGCATGGCGGCGATCCCGCGCTGGGCATAAAGGATGCCGCCCGCGCAGATCGTATCGCCGACGCATTGATCGACGCCGTATTTCAGCGGGATGGAAATGTCGGAGGCAAAGGCCTCCAACCCCCCGATCCGCACCACGTTCATGATATAGCGCGCGCCTTCCAGGGCCTTGCGCCGGTCGGTCGTGGCGGAGACCCTGGTCTTCAGCCCGTTCACCTCGATGATGCGCCGGATGATCTGGGCGATCATGTCCAGGTTGTGCGCGTTCAGATCGGTCAGCGCGAATTCGACCTCTTCGAACTCGGGCACTTTCAAGAGGTCCGAGATCAGCTTCTTGGTAAAGCCGACCGAGCCGGCCCCGATGATGGCAATCTTGAATGTCATGGCGTCCTCCATTGCCGGTCAGACTAGCTTTCCGGGCTGTGCGGCTGTAGAGAAAATCTGTGCGACCCCGGGGAATTTCATGCTTTCCGACCTTTTGGCCCATGGCCATGACGTCACCCGGCTCGACGCGCCGCGTCCCGCCACGCTGCAGGCTTTCGCCGTGGCGGCGGGCTATGAGCAGCGCCGGAACGAGACCTATTCCTGGGACGGGATGAAGCGCGGCACCTCGCCCTTCCTGGTCATTCAGCACACTTTGGTGGGGGAAGGGCGGCTTGACTATGCGGGCACGCGGTATCGGCTGACCCCGGGCAGCGCGATGCTGGTCACTATGCCCCATGCGCATCGCTACTGGCTGGAGCGCGGGGGGGAGTGGGAGTATTTCTGGCTCCTCCTGACCGGGCGCGAGACGCTGCGCCTGGCGCGCGAGATCCTGTCGGTCGCGGGGCCGGTGCTGACCCCCGATGCCGCCCAGACCGACCGGCTGGCGGGCGCAGCCCATGCCTTGCTGACCCGCGCGCCTTCGACCGGCGAGGCCTCGGCGCTGGCCTATGCGGCCATGGCCGCGCTGCATGACGCGGCCTTCGCGACGCCGCGCCCCGCCAGCTTGCCCCCCGCCATCGCCCGCACCCTGACCCATGTCGAGGCCCACCTGGCCGAGCCCCTGCCGGTGGACCGCCTGGCCCGCGTCGCAGGCCTCAGCCGCGCGCATTTCGTGCGCCAGTTCACCCTGGCCACCGGCACCCCGCCCGCGGCCCATGTCGAGGCCCGTCGGTTGGAGCGGGTCGAGCGCCTGCTTTTGGCGACTGAACTCACCGTGGACCAGATCGCCCGGATGGCGGGTTATGCGGATGGGAATTACCTGGCCAAGGTCTTTCGCCGCGCCCGGGGCCTGACGCCCTTGGCCTATCGCGCCACACGGGCCGAGGCGGAACGCGGGTAAAGGGAGTATTTGGATCAGTATGAAAGACCAAGGCGTTTTCATACTTGTCCAAATACTCCGGGGTGAGGCCGAAGGCCGAGGGGCAGCGCCCCTTACGCGCCGGCTGCCCCCTCGGACAGGCTCTGCAGCCAGGCGCGGTGCGGCAGGCACATATCCGCCGCCCGGGTGTATTCCGAGACGAGGCCCGCATGGGTCGCCCGGACCCTCTCGCGAAGCCTGCCATCCCCCATCTCGGCCCGCGCCGCCTCGCGGTTCAAAAGGCCAAGCCCATCCAGAACGGGCGTGTAAAGCTGGCCCTGCAGATGCGGCAGGCCGAGGGGGAAGGGGGCGAAGTCCGAGGGCTTCGGCATCCGCTGCGACCACAGCGCCAGGCGTTCGGTCAGCCAATCCGGCGGACTGGCCGCCACATCGCGCCAGAAGGCACTGTCGCGCCTCTCCGAGACGTAATGCAGCCGGATGAAGTCGCGGAAGTCGTCCACCTGGTCGGCCACGGCGGCATTGTAAAGCTCGCGGCCCCCCGCCTGCGGCAACCACTCCGCCAGCATCATCAATTGCGTGATCGTGCCATGGATCGAGGTCGCCTCCAGCGGCTCCAGGAAGGAACTCGACAGCCCCAGCGCCACGCAATTGCCGATCCAGGGCTCCCGCAGCCGTCCCGCGTCGATCTTGATGTCGCGCCTCGGTTCGATGGGGTGCCCCAAGGCCGCCTCGATCTCGGCCTGCGCCGCCTCGGGCGTGGTATGCGCGTCCGAAGAGACATAAGCCTTCCCCAAGCTTGCTATCCTCTGGATCTGACACGGCCAATCCGCTATCAGTTTGCAGGCGACGGTCGTCG
>CAMFIX010000292.1 GCA_945952425.1 uncultured Pseudorhodobacter sp.
GGGCAACCCCTTATTTGGTGCCGAACATCCGGTCTCCCGCATCCCCTAGCCCCGGGACGATATAGCCCAGCTCGTTCAGATGGCTGTCGATCGAGGCCGTGACGATCTGCACATCGGGGTGAACCTCCTGCATGTGCCTGATCCCCTCGGGCGCCGCCAGAAGGCACAGGAAGCGGATTTCCTTCGCCCCCTTCTCCTTCAACAGGCTGACCGCCGCCGCCGAGGAATTGCCGGTCGCCAGCATGGGATCGACCACGATAGAGACGCGCTCGTCCAGGTGATCGGGCAGCTTGCAGTAATATTGCACCGGCTGCAGCGTCGCATGGTCGCGGTACATGCCGATGAACCCCACCCGCGCCGCCGGGATCAGCTCCAGGATGCCGTCCAAGAGCCCGTTGCCCGCCCGCAGGATCGACACCAGCGCCAGCTTTTTCCCATCAATCGCCGGAGCCTCCATCGGGCAAAGCGGCGTTTCGATGGATTTCGTCGTCATCGGAAGATTGCGCGTGACCTCATAGGCCAGAAGCAGGCTGATCTCCTTCAACAGCTGCCGGAACGAGGCGGTGGAGGTGTCTTTCTCCCGCATCAGCGTCAGTTTGTGCTGCACCAAGGGGTGGCTCACGACGACGACATCTTCCATTCAGGGCTCCATCAGCTTGGCGATCTTTTCCTTCGTATCCTTGTCGCAGAAAGCCGCGTCAAGCGCCCAGCGGTTCAGCTGCGCAAAGACCCCATCATCCCAGTCGACGGCCACATCCAGCCGCGCGTATTCGCCCCGCAGGGTGGTGTGGAAAAGCGGCGGATCGTCGGTCGAGAAACTCACCTTGACGCCACGGTGATGCAGCTGCCCGATGGGATGCTTGCGCCAGCCGGGGTAAAGCCCGAGCGCGAGGTTCGAGCCCGGACAGCATTCCAGCAGAACCCCCTTCTCGGCAATCTCGTCGACCAGGGCGAGGTCTTCGATGGCCCGCACCCCATGCCCGATCCGGGGCGGGTCAAAGGCCAGGGCCGCCCGCACCTCCTCCGGCCCCTGCAGCTCGCCGGCATGGATGGTCAGCCCCAGCCCCGCCTCGCGCCCGCAATCGAACCCCCAGGCGAAGTCGCTGATTTTGCCGATCTTCTCGTTCCCCGCGAGCCCGATGCCGCGCAGGAACCCCCCCGCCGTCTCCGCCGCACATTCCGCCGCCTTGCGACCGCGCAGAGGGTCCATATGCCGGATCATCAGCGCGATCCCCCGGCAGGTGATCTCCGGCACCGCGGCCGCCGCTTCCTGCATCGCCAGCAGATATTCGCGCCAGGCCCCCAGATCGCCCCCGCCGCAATAGTCGGGGCACAGGAAGTGTTCGGTGTAGACCACCCCCTCCTCGACCTGCGCCTCCAGCACCGCCCGCATCAGCCGCCCGTAATCCTCTGGCCGCTGCAGAACCGAGATCGCCGCCTCGTAAACCCTGACGAACTCCGGAAACCCCGAAAACCGATACCCCCCGCGCGGATCGAAAATCCCCGAGATATCGACCTTCTTCTCCCGTGCCATCCCCTTGATGAAAGAGGCCGGCGCCGCCCCCTCCAGATGCCGCTGCAACTCGATCTTGCGCACTCCGCCCCCCCTTCACCTTTTCCTAAATATTCCCACGGACGGGTCCGGGAGGTGTGAAACCTCCCCCGGCGCGTGGTCACAGAAACGACCGCCCCGGCCCCTGCGCTGCAACTCCCAGATGCGCCGCCACCGAGGCCGCCACATCGACGAACCCCCTGAGGCCGATGGCCTTGGACGCCCCCCAGCCCACGACCGGCACCCTCTCCCGCGTGTGATCCGTCCCGCGCCAGGTCGGGTCATTGCCATGATCGGCGGTAAAGATCGCCAGATCCCCCGGCCGCAACCGCGAGAGGAACCCCGCGACCCGCCCGTCGAACCACTCCAAAGCCGCCGCATAGCCCATCACGTCGCGCGGATGGCCCCAAAGGCTGTCGAACTCCACAAAGTTGGCAAAGGTCAAGGAACCTTCCTCCGCTACCTCTCCCAGCCGGTCCAGATGATCGAAAAGGTCAAGGTCGCTTTTCCCCTTCCACAGCTTCCCCACCCCGCGCATGGAAAAGATGTCGCCGATCTTGCCCACCCCATGCGTCGCCCGCCCGGCGCCCGCCACCCAATCCAGCAAGGTCGGCGCCGGAGGCGCGATCGCGAAATCCTTCCGGTTCGCCGTCCGCTTGAAATCCCCCGGAACCCCCGTGAACGGCCGCGCAATCACCCGCCCCACCTTCATGGCATGCAGATGCGGCGCCAGGTCGGCGCAAAGCCGCAGCAGCGGCGCCAGCCCGAAAGCCTCTGCATGCGCGGCGATCTGAAGGACGCTGTCGGCAGAGGTATAGCAGATCGGCCAGCCCGTCCTCAGATGCTCGGCGCAATGCTTCTCGATGATCGGCACGCCCGAGGAATGGCAGTTGCCGAGGATGCCTTCCGTCCCTGCCAGGCGGCAGACCAAGGCGGTCAACTCGGGCGGAAAGGCGGGAACGGTATCGGGGAAATAGGTCCAGTCCCAGGGCACCGGCACGCCCGACAGCTCCCAATGACCGGAGGGCGTGTCCTTGCCGCGGCTGACCTCCTCCGCCGCGCCCCAAAGGCCCGTGGGCACGGCCGAAAACCCCGCCATCCGCACGCCGCTCGCCAGTTCGACCGCCGCGCCCAGGCCAAGCCCATCCAGCACCGGCATGGCCAAGGGCCGCCCCGCCGCCGCCCGGGTCGCGGCGATATGGCCCAAAGTATTGGCCCCCGCATCGCCGAAATCCCCGGCATCCGGCGCCCCCCCGGCACCGACGGAATCCATCACGATCAGGAAAGCGCGGGCCATGAAAGCTCCTCAGGTGATCTTTTGCAGCACGAGGCCGGGTTCCTCGGGCGCCGTGGCGGCCAACCGATAGGCGGCCTGCACCGCGGCGATGGCGGCCTCCGCCTGCGCCTCGGTCGCGGCATGGACCAGCGCCAGAGGGTCGCCCCGCGCAATGCTCTCGCCGATACCGGCCAGGTCCGAGAGCCCGACCGAAGGGTTGATCCGATCCCCCTCGCGCTGCCGCCCGCCGCCCAGCCGCACGACGGCAAGCCCAAGAGCCTCGCCGTCGATGCTCGCCACGTAACCCGCCTCCGGACAAGGGATTTCCGCAATCACCGGCGCCGAGGGCAGGCGGTCGGGCCATCTGTCGGTGAAGTCGGCGGGGCCGCCCTGCGCCGCGACCATCCTGCCGAACCATTCGGCGGCGCTGCCGTTCTCCAGCGCCTGCGCGATCCGCCCCGCCCCGTCCTCGGCATCGGCGGCCAGGCCCCCCAAAGCCAGGGCCTCGCCCCCCAGGGCCATCGTCAGATCCCACAGCGCGGTGTTGACCGAGGTGCCGGTCAGCGTCTCCATCACCTCGATGACCTCCAGCGCATTGCCCGCCGCGGTGGCCAGGGGCTGGCTCATATCGGTGATCAGCGCGCTGGCCATGCAGCCCGCGCCTTTGGCCGTGCCGACGAGCGCGCGGGCCAGGGTCTCGGCATCGGCGCGGGTCTTCATAAAGGCGCCTGAGCCGCATTTCACATCCAGAACAAGGGCTTCCAACCCCGCCGCCAGCTTTTTGGACAGGATCGAGGCGGTGATGAGGTCGATGCTTTCCACCGTCGCCGTCACATCGCGCACCGCGTAAAGCCGTCGGTCGGCCGGCGCGATCTCGGCGCTGGCCGAGACGATGGCGCAGCGCACCCCCTCCATCTGGCGGCGCAGGTGATCTTCGCTCAGGCCGGTGCGAAAGCCCGGGATCGATTCCAGCTTGTCCAGCGTCCCCCCGGTATGGCCGAGGCCGCGCCCCGAGATCATCGGCACATAGGCGCCGCAGGCCGCCAAAGCCGGGGCCAGCAGCAGCGAGATGCAATCGCCGACGCCCCCCGTCGAATGCTTGTCGATCACCGGGCCCGGCAGATCCCAGCGCAAGACCTGGCCACTGTCGCGCATCGCCCGCGTCAGGGCGACGCGGCCTTCCTCGCCGAGGCCCTTCAGCAGCACCGCCATGGCAAAGGCCCCGGCCTGGGCGTCCGAGACGGTGCCATCCGCCAAGCCCTTGGCAAACCAGCCCAAAGCCTCGGCCGAGGGGCGGGCGCCGTCGCGCACCGCGGCGATGATCGCGCGGGCGTCCTGTGCGGGCGCGGCCATCAAGGCGCCATGTAGGCGGCGGAGAAGCTGCCGGGCAGGAGCTCGGCCACCGTCATGCGGCGCGACTTGCCGGAGGTGGTGCAAAGCGTCACGACAACCTCCGGCCCCGCGAATTCCGCGATCTTTTGCCGGCAACCGCCGCAGGGGGGGACGGGCTCGGGGCAATCGGCGATGACGAGGATTTCCGCAATGCGGGCGTCACCGGCCGCGATCATCGCGGCGATGGCCCCGGCCTCGGCGCAGGTGCCCTCCGGATAGGCGGCATTCTCGACATTGACGCCGAGGTGGATATGCCCGGCCGTCGAGCGCAGGGCGGCGCCGACCTTGAAGCGGGAATAGGGGGCATAGGCGTTCTCGCGGACCCGGGTCGCGGCTTCCAAGAGGGACATGAGGGCTCCTTGACCGTTTGGACAAGGATGGAACGGTTTCGGCGGGCTTGCAAGGCTCTCGGAGGAGGCCGGGGGGCTGGCGCCCCCCCGGCCCCCCGCCCCAAAGGGGGGACGCCCCCCCCTTGGCATCCCCCGGACATTTTTG
>CAMFIX010000293.1 GCA_945952425.1 uncultured Pseudorhodobacter sp.
CCCCGCCCTACTCCCCGCCGCTCCGATCAGGTAGCCGGGCCCGCCAGGGCCGTCCAGATCACCGACCGAGGTCATCGACCAGCCCGCCATGTCGCCCGCCGCCTGGCCCTTGATCGCATAGCCGCCGCCCGCATTGGCGAAAGGATCGGCAAGGTCGATGCCGTTGGCCGCCCCACCCGCCGCCTTGCCCCAAAGCACGAAGCCCGTACCGGCATCCGTCGCCGCGGCGACCTCCATGCCCGGGGCGCCGACCAAGATCTCGCCGAGCCCGTCGCCGTTGAGATCGGCCATGCCCGCCACGGCAAAGCCCGCCATGTCGCCCGCCCGCACGCCATCGACGATCACCACGTCGGGCGTCCCATGCGAGACATCCTGGCTGGACCCTGGCGCCGCCTGGCCCAGCGTGATGAAGACCCGGCCCGCATCCGGCGCCTTGTCGTTGCTGCCCGGCGTGCCGATGACAAGGTCGGCCAAACCGTCGCCATTCAGATCGGCGACCGATCCGACGCCGCCCGGCAGCCCAAGCGGCGTGGCCAAAAGATCGCCGGGCGCGGGCGACAGCAGGCTATAGCCGCCCCCTGCAGAGAGGGCTCCGGCGAGGGAAATCTTGTTGGCGGGAAGGGTCATGGGTCACCTGGATGTGAAGATCTGATCCTCACAGCCACCGCAGACCCCTCTCGGGTCAATAAACTCGCAGGCCGTGGCGCTTGCGCTGAACCATAGGCCTAGGCGCACAACCCCCGCATAAGCGGAAGCTTACGGGCGTTCGTCGGGCCCAGGTTTGGCGGCGGGCGGATTTTCGATCATCAGCCGCTCGACGAAGACGGCGCTGAGCTGGGCGCGGTTGGAAACGCCTGATTTTAAATAAATTTTCGCAAGCTGCGCCCGAATCGTCCCGACCGCTGCCCCGCGCTGCGCCGCGATTTTCTCGATCTCGTGACCTTGCAAGGACATCACGGCCACGTCCCTCTCGGCAGCGGTCAACTTCCATTGCTGGAACTGCTCTTCGATGAACCGGCGGAACTCGCCCGAGGCAATGGCGAGGGCAGAGGCTTGAGAGCGTGCCTGTCTCAGGCTGCGCAGCAGGGCAAGGGCCACGACGACGATCCCGAACCCGAGTGCCAGCGCCACCGAGGCCTCTGTCATGGGATGAAGGCCGGTGGGGTCATGGGACAGCTCTTCGGCGGCATCCGTGAGGAAGAAGATCATCGCGAGGCCCTGCACGACCAGGACCGCGGTCAGACCGATGGGAATCAAACGCTGGTTCATCTTCGCCGCCCGTCATTGCCACGGCCGGATTACTACCACGCTCGCGGCGGCGGCAAGAGCGACGATCCCGCGGCTTCATCGGATCGGGGCCGGGGCCCCGGCAGGGGGGCAACTTGGCGGCAGTATCCGGCTCAACCGCGATCCGGGCGGTCTTCGTCGATCGCATCGTCCCGCATCAAATCGTCGATGATGAGGCTCAGAAGCTGCGGGCGCCCGGTGACCCCTGCCTTGCGATAGATCGCATTGGTTTGCGCCTTGACGGTGCCTTCCGAGGTTTTGCGCAACGCCGCAATCTCTGCCGTGGACAGGCCCTTGATCGCAAGACGCGCAACGTCCCTCTCGGCCGGAGACAGGTTCCATTCGGCGAAGCGCTCGTTCAAGAGATCGAAAAACGCGCTGGAGGCGCGCCGCAACTTTTCCTCGGCGGCGTTGCGGTCCCGGATGGCCTGGCGCAGGGCAAGACCTCCCAGGATGACGCCGATAACCAAGCCGACGGCCGAGCCGAGTTCCAGGAGCTCGCGCTGCTTCCAATTCAGCGGCGATCTGTCGAAGCTCAGGATCGAGGGAAATATGTCCGTGATGCTCAGGATGGCCAGCAGCGCCTGAACGAAAAAGACCAGGGCGAAGCGCGTCAAACGCCCCATCGCGAAGCCCCTGCGGACAATGGTTTCGGCATGAACGCTCCGATCCTTGGCGAGAGGCGTCGCTCGGCCAAGCCATGATCTCGCGATCTGGCCAGCCTCGCGGACCGCTGTGCCGCAGGCACCCCAGCTCAGGCGCTGACGCCGAAAAGGCGTCCGACGCCGGCCGTGATGGCCATGGCGGCTGCCCCCCAGAACAGGACGCGCAAGGTCGCCGGTCCCTTGGGCGCGCCCCCCGCCTGGGCGCCGAGCGCGCCAAGCCCGGCCAGGGCGACCAAGGTCACGGCCACGACCGACCAGATGATCCCCTCCGTCGGCGCAATCGCGGCGGCCGCGAGTGGCACGGCCGCCGCGATGGTGAAGGTCAGGCCAGAGGCCATGGCAGCCTGAAGCGGATTGGCCGCATGGGCCTCCGACAGACCGAGTTCCTCGCGCACATGGGCGCCCAAGGCATCCCGCTGGGTCAGCTCTCGGGCGACAAGGGCCGCCGTCGCCGGCGACAGGCCCCGGGACTGGAAAATCGAGGCAAGCTCGCCCTCTTCGCCGACCGGATCGCGCAAGAGCGCCTGGCTCTCGCGCGCGATGTCGGCCTTTTCCACATCGGATTGGCTGCTGACCGAAACATATTCCCCGGCCGCCATCGACATTGCACCCGCGGCAATGCCTGCCGCGCCCGCAATGAGGATCGCCACCCGGTCGGGCCCCGCAGCCGCCACCCCGACGATCAGGGAGGCCACCGAGACGATCCCGTCGTTGGCGCCGAGGACGGCGGCGCGCAGCCATCCTGCGCGGTTGATGTAATGCGGCGCCTCGTGGGCGGATTCGTAGGTCATCATCTCACTCATAAGTGGGTTTCCGTTCGGGAGATTGGGTTTTGGGGGGCCTGCACGGATGTGCCGACCAACTCGGTCAAGAAAATCGAGGCGAATTGCGCCCGTATCGTCCCTGTGGCCGCGCTGCGGATCTTGCCGATCTCTTCGACATCGAGGCCTTCGAGCGAAAGCCGCGCAATGTCGCGCTCGGCGGGGGTCAATCTCCACAGGTCGAATTGGCGGATCAACAGATGCGAAAAGGTGGCGCGGACGATGGCAAGCGCGCTGGCCTGGTCGCTCGACCGACGCAGGAGGCTGCGAATGTCCCGGGCCGCAAGGGCAAAGCCAACGAGCAGGGCGGTTGCCACGACGGTTTCGGTCGGCCAGGAAGGCTCGTACCGGCTCGAACGCGCCTCCGGGAAGGTCTCGCCCAGGAAAAAGAGCGCCGCGACCGCCTGGAGGGCCATGACTGCGACAAGAGGCGCCGCGGCACGAGTCTGCTGGGGTGTCAGGCGAACGGGCAGTTTCATCGGAGGGTTTTGCTGGTCCAGGCTGGTTTGGCCCGGGATTTAGGCGGCAACGATCCACGGCGAAATTGCGCTGGCGGTATAGTTCCCCGGCCATACGCGGATGCTTATGACCCTTTCGGGCGGCGATGATGGGGGGACTGGCACAGACCCGTTGAAACCGGCGCAATCTCTCACCGACTGCGGAACGAACTGCGGGGGCAAACGACCCCGATCCTGGTGCGCCGGAAGCGCGGACAGGTGCGGGCCCGGCAGGGCTCGATACGGCTTTCTTGGCGGCAGCGCGCCCGTCATGGCGTCTTTTCGACCTCCCCTTTGCGCGACCCCCTGCGACCAAATCGGCCATCGACGCTTTGGTCCTGCGGCACGATACTGGCGGGCAGGTGCCCCCTTTGCCGTCAGCCGCAGGGAGGACGACAAGAGACCGGGCCATTCGCGAGAGACGACTTGGATCGGGTTCAAACAGACTGGCTTGCGAGGGGGCTGCTCGTCACGGCCATCGCAGGTCTCGCATTGGGGCTCGGGCTGGCCTTTGTCGGGCGGGCGGATATGGCGGGCATTGCCTGGTGCGCAGGTGTCTTGCCCGTCCTCGTGGCTCTCCTGGTCGAAATCCTGCGCAGTCTTGCGCGGGGCGAAATCGGCCTCGACATTGTCGCCGCGCTCTCGATGGCGGCGGCGCTGCTCTTCGACGAGACCTTGGCGGCGGCCGTCGTGGCCGTCATGTATTCCGGCGGAACTTTCCTGGAGCGTTTTGCCGAGGGCCGCGCGCGTCGCGAGATGCGCGACCTCCTTGCGCGGGTGCCGCGTGCGGCCCTTCGACATCGCGACGGGGGGCTGGAAGAGGTTGCCCTGCAAGACATCGCCCCGGGGGACCGGCTGCTGATCCGCCAGGGCGATATCGTACCGGCCGACGGGCGCATCGCTTCGGCGGCGGCCTTCCTTGATATGGCGGCGCTGACGGGAGAGTCGCTGCCCGTGCAGTTGGAACGCGGAAAGGCCGCGCTCAGCGGATCGACCAATGCCGGCGATGCCTTCGACCTCGATGTCACGCATGAGGCGAAGGCCAGCACCTATGCGGGGATCGTGCGGCTGGTCGAGGCGGCGCAGGCCTCGAAGGCCCCCATGGCCCGGCTGGCCGACCGCTGGTCGCTGGGTTTCCTGGCCGCAACCGTTGCGCTGGCTTTTTCCGCCTGGTGGCTTACCGGCGATCCGATCCGCGCCGTGGCGGTTCTGGTCGTGGCCACACCCTGTCCGCTGATCCTCGCGGTGCCGGTGGCGCTTGTGGCGGGCCTCTCGCGCGCCGCCGGTTTCGGGGTGCTGGTGAAAGGCGCAAAGCCGCTTGAGGCGATGGCGCGGGTCCGCACGCTCATCCTGGACAAGACCGGCACGCTGACCGAGGGCCGCCCGCAGA